>CAXNEP010000073.1:0-8586 GCA_964200865.1 Cypionkella sp.
GGGTCGAACTGTCGGGCCTTCCGCCGCGCGGCAAAACAGGCCGCGCTTGGGCCGAAGTGCTGGAAAGCGAGCTGACAGATTACCTTGAGGCCGCAAGCCGCAAGCTGCTGGCCGACGATGACAAACTGTCTGAAGCGATGACCAAAATCGCCCGCCAAGTGGCGATGGAAGAAATTGGCAAAAAGCCCGAAGTGACGGTTGTCATCAGCCGTCTGGCGGCGGAATAGCATTGAGGGCGTAAGGGGGCGCACGCGCCCCCTCGCTACGCTCACCCCCTGTGGATATTTGGGGAGCAAGGAAGCCGCAGACCGTTTGCTTGCAACCTTGCTCTGAAAATATGCTGTGGGGAGCGCGGCGATGCTTGCGAAGCCCCGCCCAAGCTTGGGGCCTCGCCCCCCTTTTTTAACCCGCCAAATCGCTGTGGTTTTCTGCGTTGGCCTCGGCCAAAGCCTCGGGCGAGGGGGCTTGATCTTCGCCCTCAAGGGTGCGGGTTTCGATCTTGAAGCTGCGCATTAGGAATTCGGGCATGTGATCGCCCATGCCAATCACCGCAGGGCCACGGTCATAGTCGCGATAGCGGCGCTCGCCGCCGCGATCATCGCGGCGGTCGTCGCGCGGTGCGTCACGGCGTTCGTCACGGGGGGCATCGCGGCGGGGTTCGCTGCGATCATGGCTGCGCTCTTCGCGGCGCGGCTCGCTGCGGCGATCGTCCCTGCGGGGAGCCCGTTCGCGCGGGGCTTCCGCGGCCGCGGGTTGTGGAGCGGCTTCGACCACTTCGGCGGGTTCAGCACCAGCAGCTTCGCGGGCCGTATCTTTATCGCGCCCGCGACCACCGCGCGTGCGGCGGGGACGTTCGACGCGCGCAGCCTCTGGCTCTTCGGCAGTGGGGCGCGGGGCAGGGCGGCTTTCGCCCCCATTCAGCGCGCCTTCGGGCACCTCGCCGCGCGGGATCGGTTGTTTCACCAGCGCTTCGATTTGGGCCAAGTATTTGTCATCAAACGGCACGGCGATTGTAAAGGCTTTGCCCGCCCGCCCCGCGCGGCCCGTGCGGCCAATGCGGTGGACGTAATCTTCGGGGTGCGATGGCACGTCAAAGTTGAACACATGGGAAACGGCGGGAATATCAAGGCCCCGCGCCGCCACATCTGATGCAATCAGAAGGCGGATCGATCCATCGCGGAACCCGTCCAGCGTTTTGGTGCGCAGGGATTGGTCCAAATCGCCGTGGATAGGGGCCGCGTTAAAGCCGTGTTGTTTCAGGGATTTGGCCAACACATCCACATCCATCTTGCGGTTGCAAAAGATGATGGCATTGGTGCAGGCATCCCCTTCGGCGCGGATCAGCGCGCGCAGCACGGCGCGCTTTTCGGCGAAAGATTTGTCTTTGCGGCTGGGGGTAAATTGGATCAGCTTTTGCTCAATGGTGGCGCTGGTCGAATTCTGCCGCGCCACTTCGATTTTCACCGCAGATGACAGGAAGGTGTTGGTGATACGTTCAATTTCAGGGGCCATTGTGGCCGAATAAAAGAACGTCTGGCGCGTGAACGGGGTCAGCGCGAAAATCTTTTCAATATCGGGGATGAACCCCATGTCGAGCATACGGTCGGCCTCGTCCACCACCATAATCTGCACGCCCGTGAGCAAGAGTTTGCCGCGCGAATGGTGATCCAAGAGGCGGCCAGGGGTGGCAATCAGCACGTCAACGCCGCGATCAATCAGCTTGTCCTGCTCGCCAAAGGCAACGCCGCCAATCAGCAGCGCCTTTGTCAGCTTGGTGTATTTGGCATAAACATCAAAGTTTTCAGCCACTTGGGCGGCAAGTTCGCGCGTGGGGCATAGAACCAGCGAACGCGGCATCCGCGCCTTGGCGCGCCCTTGGCCCAAAAGGGTGATCATCGGCAGGGTGAAGCTGGCGGTTTTGCCCGTGCCCGTTTGGGCAATGCCCAGAACATCGCGCCCTGCAAGGGCGTGCGGAATGGCCTGCGCCTGAATGGGTGTGGGGGTTTCATAGCCAGCATCGGCCACGGCCTGCAATACGCGCGGATCCAGCGCGAGGTCGGAAAACTTGGTCATAGCGTCCTTTTGGTGGGGATGGCCCCACGTGTAAAGGGACGCAATGTCGGGCGCCCCAGCGTCAGCGGGCGGTTGCCCTGCTGCGCCTTTAGCTGAAAATCGGGTCTTGGTCAAGAAAGCCACAGAGGAAGAGGATTTCGCGCCAAGGTCGTTGACGCAGGCAAAGGCCATTGGTTAAAACCTTGTAAAGTTCGGGAGGATTGGTGTGGCGCGCAGAGGTGTGGCTAAAGGGGCGCAAAGCGATTCGCCCGCCAGCGCGGCGCAGCCTCTGGTGGATGGTGGCGCGGTGGATATTGTCGGGGCACCCGCGCCCTTGTCCGAAGGCCCGCCGCCCATGACCCCGCCCGTTGATCCTGTTGCGGATTTGGATTTGCCCGAAGTTCCGCCTGACCCGCCCCCTGCTGGACCTGCGGGGGCCTATCTGCCTTATCCCGTCTGGCTGGTGCCTGCGCCGTGGCCCCAGCAGCAGGGCGCACCTTTCATGGGACAGGGTCCAGCCTTTGGCGCGCCACCACCGCATTGGCCGATGATGCCACCGCAAAGCAACCCCTTTTATCCCGCACCCCAGATGCCCATGACCGCCGCGCAACATCAGTTGCAGCGCTGGCTTCTGGTGGGGATCATCATCGCGGTCGCCCTGTCGCATTTGCCGTGGTTCGCCTATCTGGGCGCGGTGCACGGCTGCTTTGGCAGCTTTATCGACACGTGCTTTGCTGCCAGTGATGTGGCCGCCGACAGCCTTGGCGCGCTGGCCGATGCCGATGCGGTGATGGATTTGGACATGCTCACGGATGAGGAGCTGCCCATCGGCGAGGCGGGCGCGCCAGAGGGGATGGGCGAAGCCGCCCCCAAAGATGCCGAGATTGATGCGGCGGGGCTGGTGGATCGTCCCTTTGTTTTTGCCCGCATCGCCATCGCCATCTTGCACGTGCAAAGCCAATTGACCGCCGATTGGGCGCAATTCTCGCAAGTTCTGCAATTGGGCACGGGGGTGGGCGGTTTCGTTCTGACCAAACTCGCGGCAGGCAATGGCCGCTTCACCCAAACCCAAGCCAGCCGTTGGACCTTGGTTGGCACTTGTGCACTGGCCTTTGCCGTACTGTTTTGGGCGCAAATGCACCTGACAGGCAGCCAAACCTATGCCGTGCTTGGGGCGCAAACGCCGCTAGGCTATATCGATGCCAGCCTGCCCGAAGGGTTTTTGGGCGCGGCCGATGTGAAGGCGGGCTTGCTGCAGTATTTACAGATGTTACGTTTGGCCGACGCGCTGCTGCTGGGCGCTGCCTTGGCCATGCCAAAAGCAGAGGAAAAAGATTAAATGCGGATGATGTTTCACGCGATTGTTTTTGCGGTTCTGGCGATGGGGCCTGCCGCAGCCGACGTAAAAGTAACCTTTGCGCTGGCCTATCTGGACGCGGCGGGCGCGGGGGCCGCGCGCGCGCTGCCCAACCCCGATGTGACTGTCAGCAATGTTTACACGGGGGCAAGCATCCCCGTTCTGGCCCCCAGTGAAAGCCCTGTGGGCGAGGCGCAGCGGATCATCACACTAGGCGACGGGGATTTTTCTGGTCCCTACGCCCGCGTTCGTGTGGCGCTGTCGGGCCTTACCTTGCCGCCCGAAGATGCAAAGGCAGCCACGCCCCTTAGCTTTGCCTTCGAGATGATTATCGCGCGGGATATTGCCACGCAGGATTTGCGCATCGAGGTGCCTGTGATCGTGTCGTCGCGCAAGAGCGCCATGAAGCCGTTCATGTCCGCGCCACGACTGGCCGAGGAATTGCCGCAATCTTTCATGGTGGCGCAGCAATATCTGTCGGCCTATCAGGCCAGCCCCGAAGATGTGGCGCAATCGCCCGCCTCCTTTGCCTTGCACCGCTTGATCGTGCGCGCTGTGGCGGATTATTCGATATTGCTGACCAAACTGCGCAAAACGGGGGTGCAGATAGTGCCCGCCGAGGAATTGGCCAGTGATATCAAACTGTATTGGACCCGCGATGGCGAAGCGCGGCGCGGGCACCTGAAGGCCTATATCGACAGCCGCACGGTGCATTGGCTGGATGCGCCGCAGATCGAAACCCTGCTGCGCCGCGCTCGCAAGGCGGGGGCCGAGGGCGTGGCCCTGTGCAACGCCGCCCGCGAGATGGTCGATTTCTTTGACCAGAATCGCCCGATAGAAGCCGAGGCGCGCAAAGTCGACAGCATGTTCCCCAACCCAGGCACGCTGCAAGGCTATCTGGATGGTCGCCGCACCGATATTGGATATGTCTGCGAGCGGCCTAAGGTATAGGGGCTAAACCATCATTTCTTTGGTTTGCAGGATCAACAAACAAAGGCGTGCGATCGGCGCGGATCCAGCGAAAGGTCGAAAAACTTGGTCATAGCGTCCTTTTGGCGGGGATGGCCCCGCAGGTAAAGGGCGATTGTCCCGCGCCCGAGCGGATAGAGGGCAGGCGCAATTGGCCGCTTGCCTCGACCTAGGCGACAGCGGAAATAGGGATAAAGGTCAAGGAAGGGGCAAATCGCCCCATAGCCGCAGAAAAGGGATTGAAATGTTTGCAATTGAACGGCTGCTCCGCAGCCTGCACACGTGGCTGGGCGTTATGATTTTGCCTTGGGTCATTATTGCGGGGGTGACGGGGCTGTATATGAACCATTCTGCGCTGATCCTATCGGTTTTTCCCGTTGGGGATATTGATGGGCCTGTGCTGCGCGCGCCAGCCTTGCCGCAAACCGAGGGTTCGGCGGCAGAAATTGTTAAAGTTCTGTATCCAGATACGCGCTTTGACGACATGGGCAGCGGCAAACAAAACGGGCGTAAGGGGTTTGTCTTTGCCGCCAAGGATTTTGAGGCGATGGTAGATCAGGCAACGGGCTATGTTTATGTTAAATCAAGATATTTTATGCATCTGTACAGCCCATCAGGGCACAGAATGGCCACGAAGCCCTATTGGAGCAAGATACTATCGCGCCTGCACCAAGACGGGTGGGTTGGCGGCGCGCTTGGCTCTTGGCCTGCCGATATTGTGGCGGGCGCGCTGGTGGTTTTTGGCAGCACGGGCCTGTATCTGTTTACCGCCCCGCGCCTGCGCCGCGCGAAAAATCGCCGCGCGCGGTTGCGGGCGCAGTATGCTGGCTAGAGGATAGGGGCCTAAACCATCATCTCCTTGGTCGCCGTCAGCCGCAGCTCTGGGTGATCACGCTCAATGCGATCAATGTCCCATTTCAGGCGCGTGAGGTAAACCATATCGCCATCATTATCGACGGCGATATGCCCCTTGTTCACGTTCACGAATTTCTCAACATCGGCCTTTGCCCCCGCCACCCAGCGGGCCGAGGTGAACTGCGATGGTTCAAACCGCACGGGCAGCGAGTATTCTTGTTCGATGCGGCTGGCCAGCACTTCAAATTGCAGCGCGCCCACGACCCCAACGATAAAGCCCGACCCGATCATTGGCTTAAACACCTTAGCCGCGCCTTCTTCGGAAAACTGCATCAGCGCCTTTTCCAGATGCTTGGCCTTCATCGGATCGCCCGCCCGCACAACTTGCAGCAGTTCGGGCGCAAAACTTGGAATGCCCGTAAAGCGCAACGCCTCGCCTTCGGTCAGCGCATCGCCAATGCGCAGCTGGCCGTGGTTGGGAATGCCGATGATATCGCCCGCCCAAGCCTCTTCTGCCAGTTCGCGGTCAGCGGCCAAAAACATCACAGGGCTGGCGATGGCCATTTGCTTTTTAGACCGCACATGCAGCAGTTTCATGCCGCGTTCAAAATGGCCCGAGGCAAGGCGCACAAAGGCCACGCGGTCGCGGTGTTTGGCATCCATATTTGCCTGCACTTTGAACACGAATCCCGTCACGGGCGTCTCATGCGGGGAAATCCCGCGCTCTGCCGCCTTTTGCATCTGGGGGGGCGGGCCATATTCGGCCATGCCATCCATCAGGTCTTTCACCCCAAAGGAATTGATGGCACTGCCGAACCAGATCGGCGTCATCGACCCGTTCAAAAACGCCGCGCGGTCAAAGGCGGGCAGCAATTCGCGCGCCATTTCCAAATCTTCGCGCAGTTTGGCCAGCAGGTCTGCGGGGACATGATCTGCCAGTTGTGGGTCATCCAGCCCGCTGATCTGGATCGATTCCGCAACCTTGTTGCGATCTGCGCGGTCCATAATTTCAAGGCGGTCGTGCAAAATGTCATAGGCGCCAATAAAATCGCGGCCCACTCCTATGGGCCAGCTGGCGGGGGTGACATCAATCGCCAAATTTTCTTGAATCTCGTCAATAATTTCAAACACATCGCGCGACTCGCGGTCCATTTTGTTGCAAAATGTCAAAATCGGCAAGTCGCGCATACGGCAGACTTCGAACAGCTTTTGCGTCTGGCTTTCCACGCCTTTGGCCCCGTCAATCACCATAATCGCCGCGTCCACCGCCGTGAGCGTGCGATAGGTGTCTTCGGAAAAATCGCTGTGGCCGGGCGTGTCGACAAGGTTAAACCGATAGCTGCGAAAATCAAACGACATCGCCGATGCCGACACCGAAATGCCGCGATCCGCCTCGATTTTCATGAAATCCGACCGCGTGCGCCGCGCCTCGCCCTTGGCGCGCACTTGGCCTGCCATTTGAATAGCACCGCCAAACAGCAAAAACTTTTCGGTCAAGGTGGTTTTGCCCGCATCAGGGTGCGAGATAATCGCAAAGGTGCGGCGGCGGGCGATTTCGGGCGGCAGACTTGTGTTTTCCATGCCCGCGCAATACCGATTATTTGTGGCGCGGTAAAGCGGGGGATAAAATGGATTTGGGAATTGCGGGCAAGCGGGCGCTGGTATGTGCCGCCAGCAAAGGGCTGGGGCGCGGCTGCGCATTGGCATTGGCTGAGGCGGGGGTAGATTTGGTCATCACCGCGCGCGGCGCAGATGCGCTGGAGGCGACTGCCGCGCAGGCCCGCGCATTTGGCGTGTCTGTCACCACAGTTCTGGGCGACATCACAACGGAAGATGGCCGCGCGGCCGCGCTGGCCCATGGCCCCTATGATATTTTAATCACCAATGCAGGCGGGCCGCCCGCAGGCGCGTGGAGCGATTATACGCGCGAGGATTTCATCCGCGCCTTGGACGCCAATATGCTGACCCCGATCGCGCTGATGCAGGCCTGCCTGCCGCATATGATCAGGCAAAAATGGGGCCGCGTGGTCAATATCACCTCGCAATCGGTCAAGGCCCCCATTGCGGTGCTGGGCCTGTCGAATTCTGCGCGCACGGGGCTGACGGGCTTTGTCGCGGGCACGGCGCGGGCGGTGGCGCAGCACGGCGTGTGCATCAACAACCTGCTGCCGGGCAGCCATGACACTGACCGTATCGCGCAGCTTAATGGGGCAGAGGCGGCGCTCCGCGGCGTACCCGTGGCGCAGGTTTATGCAGAGCGCGCCGCCGAAATTCCCGCAGGGCGCATTGGCACCGCAGAAGAGTTCGGCGCGATGGCGGCGTTTTTGTGCAGCAACAAAGCAGGGTTTATCGTGGGGCAGAATATCCTTCTGGACGGCGGGGCCATCAACGCAACGCTTTAGCCCCGCTTGCCGATGAGCCCGCGCCCTGCTAGTCAAACGCAGAACCTTAGCGATTTTGTAGGGAAGATGTCCCAAGGCCAGCCCGATGTCACCGTAACCGCCCATCCGCGCCTGATGGTTACCAACCTGTCGCGCCGATTTGCGGGGGCAAAGGCGGCTGCGGTGCAGGATGTCTCACTCAACATCGCGGCGGGGCGGGTGATGTGCCTGCTTGGCCCATCGGGTTGCGGCAAATCCACCACCTTGCGCATGATCGCAGGGGTCGAGGCCCCCGATGCGGGCCAAATCGCGATGGATGGGCGCATAGTGGTGGGCCATGGCACCAACCTGCCGCCCGAGGCGCGCGGCGCGGGGCTGATGTTTCAAGATTTCGCGCTGTTTCCGCATTTGACGGTGGCGGGCAATGTCGGCTTTGGTCTGGCGCGGGGGGATGCCAACAAATCGGCCCGCGTAGGCGAGTTGTTGGAAAAAGTCGGCCTTCTGGGGTTTGAACAGAAATATCCGCACGAACTGTCGGGCGGCGAGGCGCAGCGCGTGGCCCTTGCCCGCGCACTGGCCCCGCGCCCGCGCGTGATGCTGATGGACGAGCCGTTTTCAGGCCTTGATAACCGCCTGCGCGATGGCATCCGCGATGCCACGTTGCAAATTTTGAAAGACGAAGGCGCCGCCGTGCTGCTGGTTACGCATGAACCTGACGAGGCGATGCGCATGGGCGATGAAATTGCCCTGATGCGGGCAGGGCGGATTGTGCAGCGCGGCGCGCCCTATAACGTGTATAACGCCCCCGTTGACCGCGCGGCGGCAGGGTTTTTCAGCGATATCAA
The DNA here is from genome assembly GCA_964200865.1 of Cypionkella sp. Lineage (GTDB taxonomy): Bacteria > Pseudomonadota > Alphaproteobacteria > Rhodobacterales > Rhodobacteraceae > Cypionkella. The sequence goes on from CAXNEP010000073.1 coordinate 8,460, forward strand.
TGTGATACGCGGCATCTCGCGCGGGGCGCTTACCGATACGCCCTTTGGCGCGTTTCTAACACCGGGCCATGCCGATGGCGCGGCGGTCGATATTGTCATCCGCCCGCAGCATCTGAAAATTGATTTT
>CAXNEP010000074.1:0-8584 GCA_964200865.1 Cypionkella sp.
GCCGCCAGCCCCTCTTGCAGGCGCGCGCTGCCCATTGGGTGCAGGGCAAAGATACAGTTCGGCGCGGCGGCCTCGGAGAAACGGGTTGTTATTTTGCGCCCGCCTGTCTGGGACGCAGTGGTGAGGATCGCCAAATTCAGCCCCCGCGCGCCCGCCACGCTTTGCAAGGCAGCCACAAAGGGGGCGACCATCGGGTCATGCAAATCGCAAGACACGGGTATCGCGGCGGGCTGCTCGACAGGCGCAGGCGCCGCTTGCACCCGCCCGCCGCGCAAACCTGCCGCGGCCGCGTTCGCGCAAACCTGCCGCGGCCGCGTTATAGACATATCCTAAATCGGCCATGGCCTTGCGCACCGCCTCGCGCGTGGCCGCCTTGACCAAAGGGCTGTCTTGCAGCACCAAACTGACGGTCGACTTAGACACGCCCGCCGCTGTTGCCACGTCTATGATTGTAGGTTTCATCGCCTGCCTCACGTTTTTGCAGTGATTTAGACCGTTCCAAACTGCAAATGCAAGCGATTTGGCGCCATTTTGCCCCATCTCTGGCCTTACCAACGCAAAGCCTCTGGACATAAGGGCAAGGGTTTGCTCAAGTCATACTGAAAAAAACATTCAGCCAAAGGCCGCATCATGGATAATTTCGCCACTGCCAATGATATTTCAAAAATCGTCGCCGCCGATAAGGCGCATGTTTGGCATCATCTGTCGCAGCATAAGGGGTACGAGCAGCCCGATGTTGACCCGCGCATCATCGTCGAAGGTAAGGGCTTGCGGGTGTGGGATGCGCGCGGGCGCGAATATATCGATGCCGTATCTGGCGCGGTCTGGACGGTGAACGTTGGCTATGGCCGCGAAAGCATTGCCAATGCGGTGCGCGATACGCTGCTGAAAATGAACTATTTTGCGGGCGTTGGCGGATCGATTCCCGGCGCGCAATTTGCCGAACGGCTGATTTCCAAAATGCCAGGGCTTAGCCGCGTTTACTATTCCAACTCTGGTTCCGAGGCGAACGAAAAGGTCTATAAAATGGTGCGCCAGATCGCGCACAAACATCACGGCGGCAAAAAGTGGAAAATCCTGTACCGCGAGCGGGATTACCACGGCACCACCATCGGCGCGCTGGCCACATCGGGCCAAGCCGAACGCGCCATGCAATATGGCCCCTATCCAGAGGGCTTTGTGATGGTTCCGCATTGCCTTGAATACCGCAAGCAGTGGGATGTGGAAAACTATGGCCAGCGCGCGGCAGATGCTATTGAAGAGGTGATCTTGCGCGAAGGGGCCGACACCATCGGCGCGCTAGTGTTGGAACCTGTTACCGCTGGCGGCGGCGTGATTGTACCGCCCGCAGGCTATTGGGAGCGGGTGCAAGAGATTTGCAAAAAGTACAATATCCTGTTGCACATCGACGAAGTGGTCTGCGGTCTGGGCCGCACGGGCACATGGTTTGGCTATCAGCATTTCGGGATCAAGCCCGATTTTGTGACCATGGCCAAAGGCGTGGCATCGGGCTATGCGGCCATTTCTTGCACAGTCACCACCGAGGCGGTGTTTGATATGTTCAAAGACGACACCGACAAAATGTCGTACTTCCGCGATATTTCCACCTTTGGCGGCTGCACGGCTGGCCCTGCGGCGGCGCTGGAAAACATGCGCATTATCGAGGATGAAGACCTGCTCAACAACACCCTGAAAATGGGCGCGCGGGTGATTGATAACCTGAACGCATTGATGGAAAAGCACAAAGTCATCGGCGATGTGCGCGGCAAGGGTCTGTTCTGCGGGGCAGAGCTGGTCGCCGACCGTGCCACCAAAGAACCGATGGATGAGAAAAAGGTCGCCGCCGTGGTCGCCGATTGCAACGCCCAAGGCGTGATTATCGGCATGACCAACCGCAGCCTGCCGGGGCTGAACAACACGCTGTGCCTAAGCCCCGCGCTGATTGCCACGGCGGATGATATCGATGCCATCACAGGCGCGATTGATAAGGCCCTGACCAAAGTCTTTGGCTGATAAGTTTTAGGTATTTTTGCCAAAATGAAAGGGGGGTTGCGTTTGCGGCCCCCTTTTGCCTATAAGTCCAGATATATTTGGATTTGAGGCCACATGCCAATTCCGCCCGAAGCCTTTGTTTTGCCCCCCGCAGGGCGCGGCACGTTGCAGCAGCGTTTGCGGCAGGTGGTGACCGAAGGCGTTTTATCGGGCCGTTTTGTGACGGGGCAAAAAATGCCCTCCTCGCGCGGGCTGGCCGAACATCTGGGCATATCGCGCATCACGGTGACGCTGGCTTATGCCGAACTTGTCAGCGCCGATTACCTAGAAGCGCGGGGGCGGTCGGGCTATTACATTTCCGCCACCGCGCCGCGCGCGCCTGAACTTGCCGCCCGCGCGCCGCGCCGCGAAGGGGTGGATTTTGCCCAATGGACGGGGCGGCGCTTTTCAGGCGTGGCAGGCGTGCTGCGCCCGCGTGATTGGGAAAGCTATCCCTATCCGTTCATCTATGGCCAAGCCGATGCCAGCCTGTTCGATCATCAGAACTGGCGGCAATGCGCCCTGCGCGCGCTAGGGCGGCGCGATTTTGGAGTGCTGACATCGGATTTATATGACAGCGATGATCCGCTTCTGATTGAATATTTGCTGCGATCCATCCTGCCACGGCGCGGGATTGCCGCGCGCGAGGATGAGGTGCTGCTGACCCTTGGCGCGCAAAACGGGCTGTGGATTGCGGCGCAATTGCTGCTGGGCGCGGGGCGGCGCGCAGCGGTGGAAAACCCTGGTTATTCGGGCCTGCGCGGCATTTTGGCGGGGCAGGGGGCGGATGTAACATCTGTTGACATCGACGAAGGCGGCCTTCCGCCCGATGCCATTCCAAAAGGCATTGATGTGGTGTTCACCACCGCCAGCCACCAATGCCCCACCAATGCCACCATGCCGCTGGATCGCCGCGTTTCCCTGCTGGCCGCCGCCGCGCGCGACAATTTTGTGATTGTGGAAGACGATTACGAATTCGAGATGTCTTTTCTGAAACCCGTTTCCCCCGCGCTCAAATCGCTCGATAGCGAGGGGCGGGTGATTTATGTCGGCAGTTTTTCCAAATCGGTCTTTCCGGGGATGCGACTTGGCTATCTGGTGGGGCCTGCGTCTTTCATCCGCGAGGCGCGGGCCCTGCGCCTGATGCTGCTGCGCCATCCACCCGGCCATATTCAGCGCACCGTGGCCTATTTCCTGTCCCTTGGCCATTATGACGCGCTGATCAACCGCATGCGCGCGGCCTATAAGCGCCGCCGTCAGATCATGGCGGACTCCATCGCCGAGGCGGGTCTTTCAGTGGCAGGGCAGGGCGGCTTTGGCGGATCAAGCTTTTGGATGCGCGCCCCAAGCGGCGTGGATACCGAAGCGCTAGCCCTCCGCCTGCGCGAAGGCGGCGTGTTGATCGAGGCGGGAAAATCTTTCTTCGACCCCGCTCGCCCGCAAAACCAATTCTACCGCCTTGGCTATTCGTCGATTGCGCCAGCCAAGATACCCGAAGGCATTGCGCGGATTGCCAAGGCGATCAAGGCTTAGCTGGCCTTATGCCGCCCGTACCACTGGCCCTAAGCCCCGCGCGCAGCAACGCATAAGGTGCCGCAAAACAGGAGTGCGCCCCATGAAAATGACCACCGAAGAAGCCTTTGTTAAAGTGCTGCAAATGCATGGCATCACCGATGCTTTTGGCATTATCGGATCGGCCTTTATGCCGATTTCCGATTTGTTCCCGCGTGCTGGCATCAATTTTTGGGATTGCGCGCATGAAGGGTCGGGCGGGATGATGGCCGATGGCTATACCCGCGCCTCGGGCCGTATGTCGATGATGATCGCGCAAAACGGGCCGGGGATTACCAATTTTGTCACCGCCGTCAAAACCGCCTATTGGAACCACACGCCCTTGCTGCTGGTCACCCCGCAGGCGGCCAACAAAACCATTGGCATGGGCGGCTTCCAAGAGGTTGAACAGATGGCCCTGTTCAAAGACATGGTTGCCTATCAAGAAGAAGTGCGCGATCCCTCCCGCGTGGCCGAGGTGCTGAACCGCGTGATCCTAAATGCCCGCCGCGCATCCGCCCCCGCCCAAATCAACATGCCGCGCGATTATTGGACACAGGTGATTGATATCAACCTGCCCGCCATGGTCGAATTTGAACGCCCATCGGGCGGCGATGCGGCGCTGTCGCAGGCGGCGGAACTGCTGTCATCTGCCAAGTTTCCTGTTATCTTGAACGGTGCAGGCGTGGTGCTGGGCGCGGCCATTCCCGATGCGATGGCGCTGGCTGAACGCCTCGATGCCCCCGTTTGCGTGGGCTATCAGCACAATGATGCCGCCCCCGCCTCCCACCCGCTGTTCGTGGGCCCCTTGGGATACAATGGCAGCAAGGCCGCGATGGAGCTGATCAAACAGGCCGATGTGGTGCTGTGCCTTGGCACGCGCCTAAACCCGTTTTCCACCCTGCCAGGGTATGGGCTGGACTATTGGCCAACCAGCGCCAAGATCATCCAAGTTGATATCAATCCCGCCCGCATTGGCCTGACCAAACCTGTAACGGTGGGCATTGTGGGCGATGCGGCCGCCGTTGCGCGCGGGATTTTGGCGCGCCTTGGCCCCAATGCAGGCGACGCAGGCCGCGAAGCCCGCCGCGCCACCATCGCGCAAACCAAATCCGCTTGGGCGCAGGCGCTGTCATCCATGGATCACGAGGATGACGACGAAGGCACAACATGGAACCAGCGCGCCCGCGCCGCCAAGCCTGATTGGATGAGCCCGCGCATGGCATGGCGCGCCATCCAAGCCGCCCTGCCGCGCGAGGCGATTATCTCGTCTGACATTGGCAACAACTGCGCCATCGGCAATGCCTACCCCAGCTTTGACGAAGGGCGCAAATATCTGGCGCCAGGCCTGTTTGGCCCCTGTGGTTACGGCCTGCCCGCTGTGGTGGGCGCAAAAATCGCCTGCCCCGATGTGCCTGTGGTGGGCTTTTCTGGCGATGGCGCGTTCGGCATTGCGGTAACGGAACTCACCGCAATTGGCCGCCCCGAATGGCCAGCGGTCACGCAAGTGGTGTTCCGCAACTACCAATGGGGCGCGGAAAAGCGCAATTCGACCCTGTGGTATGATGATAACTTCGTCGGCACCGAACTGGATACGCAGGTTTCCTATGCAGGCATCGCGCGCGCTTGCGGTTTGCAAGGCGTGGTCGCCCGCACGATGCAGGAGTTGACGGCCGCCCTAAAACAAGCGATCGAAGATCAAAAGGCTGGCAAAACCACCCTGATCGAGGCGATGATCAATCAGGAGTTGGGCGAGCCGTTCCGCCGCGATGCGATGAAAAAGCCTGTCGCCGTGGCGGGCATTTCCGCAGCCGATATGGCCGCCGAATGACCCTGCCATTCGATTTATCCCCAATGGCCGCGCTCTATATGGGCGCGGTCTTTTTGCTGGCAGCCTTTGTGCGCGGATATTCTGGGTTTGGCTTTTCGGCACTGGTGGTGTCTGCCTCGGCGCTGGTCACCAACCCCTTGTATTTCGTCGCCGTCGTGATGTTTTGCGAATTTGGCCTGACCTTTCAGCAATGGCGCGGGGTGTCAAAAGATGTGCGCTGGCCGCTGGTTTGGGTGCTGCTGGGCGGTGCGGTGATTGGTCTGCCCTTGGGTCTGGCGGTGATTACGCAAGTGCCCGTAGATACCGTGCGCGCCGTGGTCGCCCTTTATGTGCTGGCTATGTGCGCCGTGCTGCTGCGCGGCTGGGTTTTGTCCACCCACGGCCTGCCCGCAACGGGTGCAGTTGGCATTTTCGCAGGGGCTGCCAATGCTGTTGGCATGGCGGGCCTGCCTGTGGCCAGTTTCTTTACCGCGCAATCCATGCCCGCAAACGCCTTTCGCGCAACCCTGATTGCCTATTTCGCCATACTCGACATTTTCTCGGCCCCGCTGATGTGGTGGCACGGCATGGTCACATGGGACACGGTCTATGCCGCGGCTCTGTCAACTCCCATCATCGTGTTCGGGGTATGGGTCGGCGGGCGGCAATTTCTGCGCGTGGCCCCATCCGATTTCCGCCGTTTCGCCATTGGGCTGCTGGCGGTGCTGGCGCTGATTGGCCTGGCCAAGGCGGTGATCTGATGCTGCTGGTGGTTAATGCAGGATCGTCCTCGGTCAAACTCGCGCTGTTTTACGGGGGCGAGATGGTCGCCGCCCATAACGTGGCAAAGCTGCCCGCAGGCGGCCACGCCGAAGCGCTGGCGCAGGGCCTGCATGCCTTGGGCACGCCGCACCTGACGGCGGCTGCCCACCGCGTTGTGCATGGCGGCGATGGCCTGACCGCCACGCAAGCGATCACACCCGCAATCCACGCCCAAATCACCGCTGCCGTGCCGCTGGCCCACTTGCACAACCCTGCGGGTCTGGCCTGCATTGACGCCATCGCGCGCCTGCACCCAGACCTGCCACAATACGCCGCCTTCGATACAGCCTTTCACGCGAGCATCCCGCCGCAGGAATACAGCTATGCCATTCCAGCTGATCAAGGCCTGCGCCGCTACGGGTTTCACGGCCTGTCCTATGCCAGCATGGTGCGCCGCCTGCGCCCCGATCTGCCGCGCCGCCTGCTGGGGATGCACCTTGGCAATGGTGCCTCCCTATGTGCCATATTGGACGGGCGTTCTATCGCCACCACCATGGGCCATTCCCCGCAAGATGGGCTGATGATGGGCACGCGCGCTGGCGCGATTGACAGCGCCGCCGTGCTGACACTCGCCCGCCGCCACGGCATCGACGGGGCCGAAGCCCTGCTCAACCGCCAATCTGGCCTGCTGGCCCTGTCTGGCAGTAACGACATGCGCCACGCCACGCCCCATGCCCGCGCCATGTTCACCCATGCAGCCCTCCGCCACGCAGGCGCGATGATCGCGCTGATGGGCGGGCTGGACGCCGTCGCCTTTTCAGGTGGCATTGGCGAAAATGACGCGCAACTGCGCGGTGATATAACGGCGGCTCTGGCCTTTCTTGGCCCCTTTGTCACCCATATCCTACCCGCCGAGGAGGAACGCCAAATCGCGCTGGATGTCGCTGTGCTGATGTAGGGGCTTTGCACAATCTTGCGAAGGATCGTCGCAGGTATCGCCATGCTTACCCCACGTATTTGCCGTGCCCGAAGGAACAGATCACCCATCTGCTTCCTAACTCCCCAAATACCTTCGGGGGGAGCGAAGCGGGGGGCGGAAAGCCCCCCTTTTCACGGCAGGGCCAGCGCTTTGGCCTTGCCAGATAATTGTGCCGCGATAATCTGGCCCAAAGGTGAATGATGAGCCCAGACCAAACCGCCCTATCCCTGCCCATTTGGCGCGGCACGCCGCGCCTGTCTGTCCTGTCGGGCGGGATCACAAATGTCAATTTCCGCGTCACGGATGACAGCGGGGATTATGTGGTGCGCATTGGCGATGACATTCCCGTGCATCACATATCGCGCGCGGGCGAACTTGCCGCCAGTATCGCCGCCCATGCGGCGGGTGTCTCGCCAGCGGTCATCCACTTTGCCCCGCGCGTGTTGGTGATTGGCTTTGTCCACGGGCGCACGATGACGCCCGCCGATTTTCAAGATGACGACCTGCGCCATCAGGCGGTTGACTTGATCGCGCGCGCGCACCGCGACATCCCGCTGCACCTGCGCGGCGGCGCGCAGGCGTTTTGGGTGTTTCACGTGCTGCGCGACTATGCCGCGCGGCTGCTGGCCGAGGGTCACGCCCGCGCCGCTGACCTTCCCGCACTGATGCAGCAGGCCCAAATATTAGAACGCGCCGTCGGCCCAATAAACATGGTCTTTGGCCATAACGACCTGCTTGCAGGCAATTTCATCCATGATGGCGCGCGGCTCTGGCTGATTGATTGGGATTACGCAGGCTGGGGCAGCCCGCTGTTCGACCTTGGCGGATTTGCCGCCAACATGGGCCTGACCCCGCCCCAAGAAACCCAAATGCTGGCGCAATACTACGGCACCATCCCCGCAAGTCTACCCCGCCGATACGCCGCGATGAAAGCCGCCGCTGCCCTGCGCGAGGCGCTTTGGGCCATGGTCTCGCAGCGCCATTCCGCCCTTGATTTCGACTATGCCGCCTATGCGAGCACCTGCCTTGACACCTACCGCGCCGCCTATTCCCAATTTGAAGGAACGCCATGAAAACCCTGCCCACATCTGCCCGCGCCATCGTCATTGGGGGCGGGATCATCGGCGCATCGACCGCCTATCACTTGGGCAAAATCATGGATGAGGTCGTGCTTTTAGAGCGGAAAAAGCTGACCTCTGGCACCACGTTCCATGCCGCTGGCCTTGTGGGGCAACTGCGCACATCAGCCAATATCACCCAGCTTTTGGGCTATTCGGTCGAACTGTATAAAGAGCTTGAGGCAGAAACAGGCCTGCAAACGGGCTGGAAAATGAACGGCGGCCTGCGCCTTGCCTGCAACGCCGATCGCTGGATCGAGGTGAAACGCCAAGCCACCACCGCCGCCAGTTTTGGCCTTGAAATGCACCTGCTGACCCCGCGCGAGGCGCAAG
>CAXNEP010000075.1:0-8532 GCA_964200865.1 Cypionkella sp.
GCGTTTCGCTTTGGGCGCGCGGGCTATGGCACGCAGTTTCATTTCGAAGCGAATCGCCGCGTTGTGGCCGATTGGACACGGCGGTTTCCAGATGTGATTGCGGGGATGGATTCCACTTGGGCGCGCAGCCACAGCGTGCAAGAGGCGGCGCAGGGCGCAGGGGCCGATGCGGCGGGGCTGGCCCTTGCCCGCGCATGGGTGGGGTTGATTTAGCGCTTCGGGTCTTGAGTTTGGGGGCAAAGCGGTTAGAAGCGAGGCTGCGCAACCATAGGAGCGGATCATGGCTTTGGCCCTGCTGGCAGATATTGGCGGAACCAACACGCGGGTGGCTTTGGCCGATGATACGCGCGTGCGCGCGGCCAGTATTCGCCGCTATGCCAATGCCGAATTTGCCGATTTGGGCGCAGTGCTGCGCCGCTATTTGGCCGATGAGGGCGCAAGCGGCGTGGACGGCGTTTGCGTTGCCGCCGCGGGCCCCGTGCGGGGCGGCGTGGCGGTGATGACCAATTTGGATTGGACCATTGATGCACCGCTGCTCACGGCGGCCACGGGCGCGCGGCGCACGGCGATTTTGAATGATTTGCAGGCGCAGGGCCATGCTTTGGGCTTTATCGCCGACAGCGATCTTCGGGAGGTTATCGCAGGCCCCGCGCAGGCGGGCGCGGCGATATTGGTTGTGGGCGTGGGCACGGGCATGAATGCCGCCCCCGTGCACGGGTCGGGCGCAGCGCGTCTGGTTGCCCCTTCGGAATGCGGCCATGTGTCTATGCCGATCCGCACCCAGCGCGATTTCCGCCTTGCGCAGTTTTTGGCCACAACAGGCCCGCACGCCCATGGCTTTGCGGGGGTTGAAGATGTTTTGGCGGGGCGCGGGCTGGAACGGCTATATGCCTTTGTCACTGCCGAGGCAGGGGCGGAAGTGGTGATTTCCGCCGCCGAGGTGATGGAGCGTTTGGCCAAGGGCGAGCCTGCCGCGCAAGATTGCGCGCGCCTGTATGTTGGCATTCTTGGGGCGGAACTGGGCAACTTGGCACTGATCCATCTGCCCTTTGGCGGCATCTATCTGATTGGCGGCGTGGCCCGCGCTATGGCCCCGTATTTCGCGCAAATGGGTCTGACCGAGGCGTTTTGTGACAAGGGGCGATTTGCAGATTTCATGCAAAACTTTCGCTTGCAAATTGTCGAGGATGATTTCGCCGCCCTGACGGGATGTGCGGCCTATTTGGACAGCCTAGGCTAACTTTAGAGAGCTTAGACTAATTTCAATCGCTGCTTCATAAAGGCAAGCGCCACTTGCAACCCATCTGGCGCAATGCCGTGGCCCGTGCCGCGCATCACATGGGCATAGGCGGCAAAGCCCGCGTCTTGCAACGCTTGGCCTGCCAAATGCATCTCGCCAAAGGGGACGACATCATCGACATCGCCGTGGATCAGCATCACTTCAGGTTTTACCTTTGCCTGAGCGCGCAGCGCCATGGGATCAATCAATTTTCCTGATATGGCAACCACCCCTGCAATGGGCAAATCGCGGCGCGGGGCGACATGTAGCGCCATCATCGCGCCTTGGGAAAAGCCCAGCAAAATCAAACGGTCAGCAGGCAAAGCTTCTGCGGCAAGAATCTGATCGATAAATCCGTTCAGGTCTGCGGCGGCGGCATCCATACCTGCGCGCGATTGCGCTTCGGTGCTGCCATCAAAGCGGGGAATGGCAAACCACTGGCGGCCAAAGGGAGTGGCTTTGCACGGCTCTGGCGCGTCGGGGGCATAGAAGGCGGTGGCGGGCATATGGGGGGTAAGCGGGTCTGACAGCGACAGCAAATCGGCCCCATCAGCGCCATAGCCATGCAGGAAAGCCACCACCTGTTTGGCCACGCCAATACCCGCGCCCGCACGGCCAAATTGCAATTTTCTGATCATCTGATGCCATCCCGCGATTTGATGATATGGTAATAAGACCAAAGCAGCCGCGCTGCAACGCCGCGCCATGGGGCCCAGTTTTCGGCCAGTGCGCGCAAGGCGCGGTCATTCGGGCGCGCGTCCAGTTCAAACAAAACCCGTGCCGATTCTTGCAGCGCCAAATCGCCCGCTGCGAAGGCATCGGCGCGGCCAAGGGCGAACATGGCGTATATCTCGGCCGTCCAAACACCAATGCCTTTGACAGCCGTTAGCGTCTTGATCACCTCATCTGTCGGAGCGGTTTCCAGCGCGCCATAATCAATCCCCGCCCCCGCCAAGGCATGGGCATAAGATGCCTTTTGCCGCGACAGGCCCACGGCACGCAGCTCTTCCACCGTGGCGGCAAGAATGCCGTGGGTGGTTGTCAGCCCAGCAGCCTCCATCCGCCGCCATATCGCGTCGCCTGCGGCAACCGACACTTGTTGGCCCACAATCGCATCCAGCAGCGCGGTAAATCCGCCCGCCTGCCTGCGCAGGGGCAATGGCCCCGTTTGCGCCAACGCATAGGCAAAGCGCGGGTGCGCGGCGGCCAAATGCGCCGCCCCTTCAGCAATGCAGGCATCCGTTTCTAAAATACGCCCAACCATGATACCCCCATTAGCCCCGTTTAGCCACGTTTAGCCCCTTGCGGGCAAGCCGCCTTGGGTCTAACCCTGCGGCATGAGTGAAACAGATACCATCGCGCGGCGCAATGTTGCCGTTCTGGTCGCCAGCCAAGCGGTGCTGGGCGCGCAGATGCCGATTATTTTCACCATTGCCGGGCTGGCGGGGCAAAGCCTGGCCAGCAATGCCTGCTGGGCGACATTGCCGATTTCGGCGATGGTGATTGGATCGATGCTGACGGCAACGCCGCTTTCAACCTTTATGGCGCGGTATGGGCGGCGCGCGGGGTTTTATATTGGCGCGCTGGGCGGCACCATGGGGGCGGCAGTGGGCGCGCTGGCGCTGTACACATCGAACTTTTGGCTGTTTGTGTTTGGCGGGCTGCTGTCGGGCATATATATGTCGGCCCAAGGGTTTTACCGCTTTGCCGCCGCCGATATGGCATCGGACGCCTACCGCCCCAAGGCGATTTCGGCGGTAATGGCGGGGGGGCTTTTATCGGCGGTGGTTGGCCCGCAAATTGTCAAGCTGACCGCGCAGTCAATGGTGGTGCCGTTTTTGGGCAGCTATTTGGCGGTGATTGGGCTGAACTTGGCAGGCGTGCTGTTCTTTGCCTTTTTGAACATTCCCAAATTGCCCAAAGCGGCCAGCGATGCGCCCGTGGGGCGTTCGCGCATGGAATTGCTGAAGACGCCGAATGTGGCCGTGGCGGTGATTGTGGCCACGGTATCCTATGCGCTGATGAATTTGGTGATGACATCGTCGCCGCTGGCGGTGGTGGGCTGCGGGTTTAACACGGCGGATGCGGCCAATGTGGTGACTGCCCATGTGCTGGCCATGTATGGGCCGAGTTTCTTCACGGGCCATGTTATTGCCCGCTTTGGCGCGCCCCGTGTGATGGGGCTGGGGCTGGCGATTTTGGCCGCCGCAGGCGCAGTGGCGATTTCGGGGGTGGAGTTGACGCAGTTTTTCGCGGCGCTGGTCCTGCTGGGCGTGGGTTGGAATTTTGGGTTTATTGGGGCGACGACCTTGCTGACCACATCTATTGCGCCGCAGGAACGCGGGCGGATGCAGGGGCTGAATGATTTGATCGTGTTTGGCGGCGTGACGGTGGCCAGCCTGTCATCGGGCGGGCTGATGAACTGTTCGGGCAGTTCGGCGCAGGCGGGTTGGGCGGCGGTGAATATGGCGATGCTGCCGTTTTTGGTGCTGGCAGGCGGGGCGCTGGTGTGGCTGGCGCTGCGGCCTAAAGAAGCCTGATGTGGGAGGTGTGATTTGGACATTCGGCCCATAAAAATTGATGATCTGCCGCAGGTTTTGGGCTTGGTGCAAGCCTTGGCGCGGCATCATGGCGATACGCCGCAGGCCAACCTTAACAGCCTGACACGCGATTTATTTGGCCCCGTTCCTTGGGCGCAGGGTTTGGTGGCTGATGAGGACGGGGTTTTGCAGGCCTATGCCCTGCTGATGCCGCTGATGCGGGCGCATTTTGGCCAGCGCGGCATGGATTTGCACCATTTGTTTGTGGCCGAGCCTGCGCGCGGGGCGGGTCTGGGCACGGCGATGGTGCGCGCGGTGCGAGCGCATGTTTTGGCGCAGGGCTGCGAGTATTTGACAGTCTCTACCCAAGAGGCCAATGCCGAGGCGCGCGATTTTTATATTCACCACGGCTTTACGCCTGCCCCGCCTTCGCCGTGGCGCTTTGCGATGGATTTATCGCGAGGTTAGTCGCGGCCCCTAAACTCGGCCCGTGAAACTGGCCCAAATCAGCCGCGCCCGCGCCTGCATGGGGGCCAGATGCAGCCCGCCTGATCGCACAAGATGCGGCTGGCTTGCAGCCAGTTTCAAAATTGCCCCCACCTGCACCCCAGACAGCAAGGCTGGGCAAGCCTGCCCCAAGGCACGGCGTTTGGAACGTGCCAAATTCCAGCTTGCAAGGGCGTTGCGCGCCAATTCTGCGATAGCCTGATCGCTTTCGTCGATCAGCGGGATGCGTCCGCGCGCGGCAAGTTCGGGCACAGCGCGGAAATAGGCGGCAAGGCCAGCGGCTGCGCCATAGGCCTGCGCCACTGCCACGCCTTGGGCGCTTGCCCCTAAAACCTGCGCAGATGCTGCCATCAGCCCGCCTGCGGTTTGATCTAAATAGTCGCTGAAATGATCTTCCCCTTCAAAGGTTTCGGAATACACATCCCAGATCCGCGCCGCGGCCATTGCGTCCAGCGTGGCCACATCCAGCCCGCCTTGCCCAATCAAATCATGCAGCGGGCCTGCCACCTCATGCGCGGGGCGGGTGGGGGCTGTTAGCACGTCGCGCCACCATTGCAGGCGCATTTCGCAGATCAGTGACTGGCTGGAAACCCACGGCGCGCGGGAAATCTCGATGTTATAGGCATACAGCACGATCAGGGGCGCGCGGGCAGAAAGGGGGGCCGCCAAAACCGCCGCCCAGCGGTCTGGGTCGGCGCGGGCGACAAGTGCGGCGCAGGCGTCGATGGTCATATCTGGCCCAGATATTGCGCGACAAGGTCGGCGGTTTGGGCATTTTGAACCACGTCCAGATGATTGATACCTTGTAGAATTTGCACCTGCCCCGTTGCCCCTGCGCTGTTCAGGAGCGGGGCATACTCTGCGGCAACAAAGCTTTCATCGTCGCTGCCCACCACCAACAGATAGGGCGGCAGGGCAGAAAGATCGGCCATATAGTCATCGCGCGGGGCGAAGGATGTGTTCATGCGGTAACTATAGGCAATGGTCGCGGTGTTGCCCAAAGGCCCGTTCATCACAGCATCGGGCATCGCAAAACGCACGATTTTTAAACCGTTCAACGCGGTGATGCCCAATCGGTTCAGAATCGAAAGGCCAATGATACGCGGCAGGTTGATCTGCGCCCAGCCGCCCGAATTTTTGCGCGTGGTTGGCGCAGAATGGTGCAAGAACGGGGCCAGCAGCACCGCGCCTGAAATCAGCGCACGATGCGCCCCACCTGCAAAACGCACCACCAGCCCACCGCCTGATGAATGGCCCAGCAAAATCACCTTTTGCCCCGCTTTGGCGCGGGCTGTGATCAGATCGGCCAGATCATCCTCTAGCTGACCAAAATAATCCACATCGCCGCGCCGCGTAGGGCTGGTGCCATGCCCGCGCAAATCGGGGATCAGGATGTCCGCATGGGGGGCCAGCGCCGCCGCCAGCCCTTCAAACTGCATTCCGTGCCAGCCCGAGCCATGAACCATCACCAGTAAGGGCGCACCTTCGGGGCCGCTAAGGTCGCGAAAAGGCAGCATATAGCCGTCCCGCATGGGCAATGATTGCAGCGGAATGGGGGTGTTTTTCTTCGCCAGTTGCGCAAAGAAATCGAGGCCCCCACCTTTTGGTGCGCGCTGCGGCCATGCCAGCGCGATGGCCAGCAAAATCAGCGGAATGGCTAGGCTGAGGGCGAGTATTTTCACGGCCTTGCCCCATCGCGCACCAGCTTCCAATTGATGGCATCTAGCAGCGCCTCGAAACTCGCGTCCACGATGTTGGCCGACACGCCAACGGTTGACCAGCGCCGCCCCTGCCCGTCTTCGCTGTCGATAATCACCCGCGTGACCGCTTCGGTGCCGCCTTGGGTGATGCGCACTTTGAAATCGACCAGCCGCATATCGGCGATTGCGTCTTGATACGGGCCAAGGTCTTTCGCCAAAGCCTTGGCCAGCGCGTTGACGGGGCCACGGTCGCTGCCCGCTTCATCCATACTGTCGGACACAGACATCTTTTTCTCGCCGCCGATTTTCACCACAACCACGGCTTCGGACAGGGAAATCATCTGATCATAGCGGTTCTTGCGCCGCTCGATGGTGACGCGGTAGCGTTTGACCTCGAAGAAATCGGGCAGCAGACCCAGCGCGCGGCGGGCCAGAATTTCAAAACTCGCCTGCGCGCCGTCATAGGCATAGCCCTGATCTTCGCGGTCTTTGATACTGTCTAAAATCGCGCCAAGGCGGGGGTCATGTGCCGCCACCTCAATACCCGCCGCGGCAAGGCGCGCGCGCAGGTTCGACTGGCCCGCTTGGTTGGACATCGGGATGATGCGGGCGTTGCCCACGGATTCGGGGGGGATATGCTCGTATGTGGTGGGGTCTTTCAGAATGGCCGATGCGTGCAGCCCCGCCTTATGGGCAAAGGCCGAAGCGCCCACATAGGGGGCAGAGCGCAGCGGCACGCGGTTGAGAATGTCATCAAGCTGGCGCGAGATTCGCAGCAGGCTGGCAAGGCCATCTGCGGTGATGCCCGTCTCTAACGTGCTGGCAAAGGGTTCCTTTAGCAGCAGAGTTGGGATGAGGGTGACCAAATTGGCGTTGCCGCAACGCTCGCCCAGACCATTCAGCGTGCCTTGAATTTGCCGCGCCCCTGCCCGCACGGCGGCAAGCGAATTGGCCACTGCATTGCCCGTATCATCGTGGCAATGGATGCCAAGACGCGCGCCATCGATGCCCGATGCGATAACTTCGGCAGTGATGCGGTAGATATCCTCGGGCAAAGTACCGCCGTTGGTGTCGCACAAAACAACCCAAGCCGCGCCTGCGTCATAGGCGGCGCGCAGGGCTTGCAGGGCGTAGGCGGGGTTGCTGCGGTAGCCGTCAAAGAAATGCTCGGCATCAAACAGCGCCTCGCGGCCTTGGGCGATGACATGGGCGATACTGGCGCGGATGTTGCCCAAGTTTTCATCCAGCGGAATGTCGAGGGCGGTTTTGACGTGGAAGTCGTGGGTCTTGCCCACAAGGCAAACGGCAGGGGTGCGGGCATTCAGCACACCCGCCAGAACATCGTCATTTTCCGCGCTGCGGCCTGATCGTTTGGTCATGCCAAAGGCCGTCATCGTGGCGCGGGTTTTGGGGGCGTTTGCGAAGAAATCACTGTCCGTCGGGTTCGCCCCCGGCCAGCCGCCTTCGATATAATCAATGCCGAGGGTGTCGAGGGCGGCGGCGATCTGGATTTTCTCGGCGGCCGAGAACTGTACCCCTTGGGTCTGCTGACCATCGCGCAGGGTGGTGTCGAACAGGTAAAGGCGGTCTTTACGGGGCGCGGTCATGGGCGGGCCTTTGGGGGAAAAGGGGTTGGACGGGCGATAAATCTTAACGCTTTTTTCAACATAAAAGCGCGGAAAGGGAAGAAAGTCGTGACGTTTTGCAACAAGTTAGGCGTCATAGCAGGGCGTCGAGTTTGGCGGGGTTGAAGGAGGCGGTGGGGATCAATTCTACCCCCTCTTTTGACATGCGCACTTCGACGCCAGCGGCGGTAATGGCGGCTTTGAAGGCGTCGAGTTGGGAGAAGTCTTTGGTGGATTGGGCTTGGGTGCGGAGTGCCTCTAATTGATCCTTACAATCCCTAAGTTTGATTTCATCATATTTCGCGCTTAATTCGTCGCGCTCTTTCTGGGGCATAAAGCTTGCAGACTTCATGTATTTTTTTAGGTCTATACCCAACAAGTAAACACCCGAAAGGAATGACAGCGCAGCGCCAACTTGTGCTTCCTGCGCATTGCTATCAACACCACTCACATCATCAAACATCGCTCGAAATTGCTGGTTCAATTCTGTGATGGCTTGCGAGCAGTTTAAATCATCTGCCAAGGCACCGACTACATTTGGGTGCGCCCACTTCCCGCCATGTTGCTCTACTTCGGATGCTAAATCATTGTAGCGCAAAATCACGCCTGACCATTTTGTTAGCATCGAGACGGCTTGCTCTACCTTCGCCTCTGTCCAATCCATCGGCTTGCGGTAATGCGTCGACAGCATCACAAACCGAATAACCTCCCCCGCATAGCCCTTGTCCAGCAAATCGCGCACGGTAAAGAAATTGCCCAAAGACTTGGACATTTTCTTGCCCTCAACCTGCAACATCTCGTTATGCATCCAGACTTGGGCAAAGCTGCCCTGCGGGTGGGCGCAGGCGCTTTGGGCGAGTTCGTTTTCGTGGTGGGGAAAT
>CAXNEP010000076.1:0-8527 GCA_964200865.1 Cypionkella sp.
GACATTCGCAGGCGGGCCAAGGCGATCAATTTCGGGGTGATCTATGGTATTTCAGGCTTTGGTCTTGCCCGCAACCTGCGCATCCCAAGGGCCGAGGCGCAGGGGTTCATCGACCGCTATTTTGAACGTTTCCCTGGTATCAAAGAATACATGACCGACACGGTGAAATTTGCGCAGGAAAACGGTTATGTGCAAACCCTGTTTGGCCGCAAAATCCACACGCCCGAGATTAACGCCAAAGGGCCAGGTGCAGGCTTTGCCAAACGCGCCGCAATCAACGCGCCCATTCAGGGCACTGCGGCAGATGTGATTCGCCGCGCGATGGTACGGATGGACGGGGCGATTGCCCATCTGCCCGCAAAGATGCTGCTGCAAGTGCATGATGAACTTTTGTTCGAAGTTGAAGAAAGCGCCAGCGCTGAATTGATCGCAGTTGCCAAAAACATCATGCAAACCGCAAGCGCCCCCGCCGTGCATATGGACGTGGATTTGATCGTCGAGGCGGGGCAGGGGCCAAACTGGGCGGCGGCGCATTGAGCATGGAAACACCCTCAGACATGCTTTGGTTGCGCGGCGCGCTGGATCCAGCGGCGCTAAACGGTCTTGACCAGATTGCCGACGGCGCAAGCCGTCCAGGCGGGCGCGTGAATTGGACCGAACCCGAAATTGCTCAGGCTCTTGCGCCAGTTACCCAAATTATCGCTGCGCAGGCACTTCCAAATGCGCGTTTGGTGCGGGTGGTTTGGTTCAATAAAGATCCAACTGCGAACTGGGGCGTTCCGTGGCATCAAGATAGGGTGATTGCGGTGGCCGAGCGTCATGACGTTCTAGGTTTTCAGAATTGGTCGCGTAAAGGAGAGGTTTGGCATTGCGAGCCGCCCGTAGAGACATTTGAACATATGCGTTTTGTGCGCGTCCACTTGGATGATTGCGACACCAACAATGGCGCTATGGAGATTGCCCTTGGCAGCGAGGTGGAAGGGGTTGTGCCAAACGCGTCGGCGGCGGCGACGGCAGCCTGTTATCCTGCCTCGATTTGCACGGCACGCAGGGGCGACATTCAAGTTCTGCCGATGCTGGTCCTGCACCGCTCTCGCCCTTCTCAAAACTCCGCGCCACGCCGGGCCTTGCGGCTAGACTATGCGGCCGTCAATTTGCCCCCGCCCCTGAACTGGGCGGCGGCGCATTGACGCCTTTTGCCACCCCTGCCGAATGGAACGCATGGCTGGCGGCCAACCCAGATGCCAGCGAGATTTGGGTGTTGATGCACAAAAAGGCGAGCGGTCTGCCATCCATCACGTGGGAGCAAGCTGTGATCGAGGCACTGGCGCATGGCTGGATCGATGGGATCAAGAAATCATATAATGACACCAGTTTCATCCAACGATTCACCCCGCGCCGCAAAGGCAGCGCTTGGAGCCAAAAGAACGTGGGCCATGTGGAAAAGCTGATCGCAGAGGGGCGAATGACCCCGCGCGGGATGACGCAAGTGGAAATTGCGCGGCAAAACGGGGCATGGGATGCGGCCTATTCGGGTGGTAAAGGCGCAGAAATACCGACTGATTTTCTGGCCCTTGTTGCGCAAAACCCTACCGCGCAGGCGGGGTTTGACAGGCTAAACGCTGCGAACCGCTTTGCGATTTACTACCGCCTCACTTCGGCAAAGCGCGATGACACCCGCGCCAAACGGATGGCGGAATTCATCGCAAAGCTTGAACAGGGGAAAACAATCATCTGATGCCTGCCGCCGCTGATACGCCCATTCTCACCATCCGCGCCCGTGCAGAGTTGCGTGCTTGGCTGGCTGACCATCATGCCAGCGCACCCAGCCAATGGCTGGCCACATACAAGCGCCACCACCCCGACTATCTGGCCTATGAGCCGCAGGTCGAAGAACTGCTGTGCTGGGGCTGGATTGACAGTACGACCCGCGCGCTGGACGCCGATCGCAGCATGATCTTGATCGCGCCGCGCAATGTCAAATCGGGCTGGTCAGCCATCAATAAGGCGCATGTAGAGCGCGCCCGCGCATCAGGCGCGATGACAGCGGCGGGCGAGGCGAAGATTGCCGCAGCACTGGCAAATGGCATGTGGGATTTTTTGAACGATGTCGACGCGCTGATCGCCCCAGATGATCTGATCGCAGCCTTAGGGGCGGCGCGCCCCGCCTATGACGCCTATCCGAAATCCGTCAAACGCGGCACGCTGGAATGGATCAAAACCGCCAAAACCGCCCCCACTCGCGCCGCACGGATTGCCGATGTGGTGGACAGCGCAGCGCAGGGCCTGCGCCCCAAACCCTTTCGCCGCTGACTTTCATTTTGGCCCAAATACCTGCGCGAGCCGGCCCCTTTCCGCAATCGCAGCCTCAGGCAGGTTCAACCAACCGCCCCAGCACGCGCCCGCCGATGATATGCAAATGGTAATGCGGCACTTCTTGCATCCCATGCGCGCCTGCATTGGTGATGCAGCGGTAACCCTGCGCTTCTAGCCCCAACATATCGCAGACGCGGGCACAGGCGCGGTGGAAATCGACGATTTCCGCCGTGCTTGCATTGGCGGCAAAATCGGAAAAATCGACATAGGCACCCTTGGGAATGGCCAAAACATGCACAGGGGCGGCGGGGTTTATGTCATGAAACACAAGGGTATGGTCTGTGTCGAGCACAGTTTTATTGGGAATTTCACCGCGCAGGATACGGGCGAAGATGTTTTGCGTGTCATAGGTTTTTTGCATGGTCAGTCCACAAATAGGTGATCCAGCGCCAATATCTCGCGGCTGGTGTCAAAGTCTACATCCAAAAACGCCGCCAAAGCGCGGGCGTTTTCATCTGCGCGCCCAGATTGGCGTAATTTGTGATGTTGATCAAAGCCAACCTCTTTGATCTGGTCAGATTCAAAGCGCACATCATAGCGAATGGTCGGAAGCAGCCGCGCCAGCGTTTCAGGCGGCGTTCTATCGGTGGCCAGGCCTACGCGTTTGGCATGGCCTATCAGATAGTCATCGGTAAACTCGCATTCAATCTCCAAAAGCCGAGTTGTGCCAGTATCACTATAGAAGTCTTTGATCAGGTCAATATTGGCGGGATCGATGCAGATCACCAGTTTATCGCTGTGCCAATTTGCAAACAGCATTTGCACCAAGGCGGGGCGATGGCGGGTGCGTTTGTCTAGCGTGGTTTGGATGCCGCCCAAATCGGGCAATTCGGTTGAGGCTTCGTTAAACAGATATTCAATCGACGGGATCGAAGTTGCACTGCGAATGCGCCCTAAAAGCCGCTTGGCGATATGCCATTTCTTACACGTCACGATCATCAGGCTGTAATCGCGCCCAAGGCTTTGATCTATTTCCCAAAAACGCGGCGCAAAGCGGCGGCCAATGCGGCCCCGCGCTGTTAGAAACTTAAACAATGACTTGCCTTCGTTCGAGATGGCAAATCTGTGCTGATCATTGCCATACAGCGCGCCAAGGCGGGCTTTCAAATCGCTGGCCATGGGGCTGATCTTGCGGGCGAACAGATAATCTTGCGACAAAAGCAAATCGTAGTGGTCATTGTAGAACACAACTGGCATTCCGTAATCGGTGAACAGTAAGAAGGTCAGGGTGCGGGTGCGCACCTCGTGATCGGGCACAAGATGGCGGACAAGCGTTTGAAAAAACGTCTCATCTGGGATCCACGTGGTTCGGAAAAACCGCATCACATCGCGGCGCTTTTTGATGAAATCCAACAGCCATTCAATTGTGCGCCGCCGCAGGCACCACCATTGGCTACCGATTTGCATGGCAATATCGGCGGGAATGTCGCGCTGCAATCCAAGGCGCTTTTGCAGGTTCATCGAGGCGTAGAACAGCGATTTATGATTACGCTCGTTAAACCAGTGACGGTAGATCAGACGGTCTTCCTTAAGCCCGACCTTGATCCAATCGGATGCGAAAAAGTCAAAGCTTTCAATGTAATCGACATCCTCGCGGTCTAGAAATTCGTGTACGTGGCGGGCCGATTTGATCGGCATACAATCGCCCGACAGCATGTAGAAATGGCTGGCACTGGGAAACTGATTCACGGCGGCTTTCACAGCCTCTAGTGTGGCTTCGACAAGGCTCCATTCGCCCCAACCGCATTTGACGCGGCGTTTGGTAAAGGCAACATTGCGGTTGCTGCTGAGCGCGGTGGTGATTTGGGCATAATCACCCGCCTTGGCCCGCCCGTCAAAGTGGATGGCGACAAAATCGCCTGCCTCGGTCAGCCGCTGGGCCTGCGCGATGATGCCCGCAGGGTCTTTGTGACACAAAAGAATATATGCGATTCGCGCCATTTTGGCCTGTATACCCGATGTTTACGTCGATTGTTTCCAAAATAGCGCCAAAGCGCATTGAAAAGACAGAGCTTCTTTGCGATTTATACACAAGGCCGCGCATATACATCAGTTTGCCTTTATCGGAGTTAACAATGCCTTTCCCTGGAACATGGATGACCACGTCTGAAAGCATGGTCTACCGCGTGGTGCCCAAATGCGCCTGCTCGACCATTGGTCAGATTATGTATTATTCCGACAACGGGACGTTCTTTGACGGCGACATCCACGATGCCCAAGCGGGCATGCACAAGTGGTCGATGGAGGCCAGCCAGCCGCTGATTGAAAAGAACGCGCAAACGCACGCATCCTTTGCATTTACCTGCGTGCGCAACCCTTACACGCGCATTCTGTCCAGCTTTTTCGACAAAATCTGCGGGGTTCAGCGCAATGGCAAACGCTATCGCGGCAACCTTGTGCCGCTGCTGATTGCCAAATACGGCGTGCAGGTGGGCGGGGATGATGGCAAAGCCGAGTTTGACCAGATTGCCAGCTTTCGCCGTTTCCTTTTGTTTGTGCGCGATACCATCCGCTTCCGCAAACCGATGGACCCTGATATTCACTGGTCGGCCATGGCGGGGCATGTATCGACCTTTGTGGTGAACGGTGGGCGGTATGACCACATTTTCTTTACCGAAAAGTTTAACGAAGGCATGCAGGTGGTTTTAGACAAAACCCCGCAAAAGCATAAGGTTGATCTGGCAAAGATACCGCGGTTCAATGAAAGTTCGGGCCACGGGCCAGAACGCGCGCATCCCGTGGAAGATTACTTTGACGATCTGTCGATGCATCTGATGTGGGAAATCTACAAACGCGATTTCCAACTGTTCAAATACGATTTTGAAAACCCCGCGAATAAAATGCCGATTGGCGCGGTTGATTTGGCCGAAGTGCATGCCAAGCTGGGGGACTAGCGCGGGATAGCAGCGCTGCCCCAGCGTTCAATTTGGGGCGCAATATCTGTTGACGGATACATCCTTAAGGTGAATATTTCAGCCAAGCCGCCGTTGTGGCCGCTGGAAAAAGGCGCTTTGTTTTAAGCGCTTCCACCTAGAAAGGAATGGCCGATGGCAAACTTAAACATAAATACGTTTACCACCACCGCGCAGAGTCTTGTTGCAAATGAGTCGGCGCTGATCGGGCAGGCTGGCGGGGTTAGTGTTATCGGCAATGATGCAATTTCTATCGGGGCGTTTACCAGTTCGCGCGTGATAAATGCGGGTTCGGTGTTTTCGGCGGGTTCGGGTTTTGGGATTGACTGCGCTGGCACATCTTTTGGCATCACGAATATGGGTTCGATCGCGGGTGGGCTGGGAGGAATTCGCATAACCACGACTGGAGTTACAGGCGGTTTTATCTACAATTCAGGATTGATTGTTGGAGGCGACCTTGGCATCTTTGCCGGCGAAGGCATTTTGAATTCTGGCGGTCTGTCGATTAACAATTCTGGCCAAATAATTGGTGTCGAAGATTCTGCAATTCAGAGCAGTGGTTTCTCGGCTGGGGAAGGCACGAAGATTCACAATTCTGGCGTGATTTCTGTTGTCGGGAGCAGCGGAAACTTTGCCATCAGTATGGCGTTGGGAGAAGATTTTTTGCAAAATAGCGGTTTGATCGGATCGCATGTTTCCACGGGTGGCGGACGTGACGAAGTGTTCAACACAGGGCAGATCAATGGCGATGTAGACTTGGGGGCTGGCGATGACCTGTTTGATGGTCGCCTTGGCCATGTGCAGGGATCAATTTTTGGCGGTCTTGGCAACGATGTTTTTATGGTGGATGGGTATGATTTTGACATTGTTGAAACGGGTTCCGACACTGGCGATGAAATAAGATCTACCGTTTCGTGGGTTTTGGACGATTTGTTTGAAAACCTAACGCTGCTTGGGTCGAATGGACTATCTGGCACGGGCAACGAGGCGAATAATGTGATTATCGGAAATACTGGGGCCAATGTTTTGCGCGCGTTCGAAGGCAATGATCAGGTCTTCGGCAGCAATGGCCGCGATACGATCTTTGGCGGCGTTGGCAATGACAGCATTACTGGTGGCGCGGGGGCCGATGTGATGAACGGCGATATTGGTCTTGATGACTTTGTGTTCATCGCCGCGACAGATAGCAGGACAACCGCGTTTGATAAAATTTCGGGTTTTATAAGCCGTCAGGACGATCTGGACTTTTCCGCCTTGGTCGCTGGAACCTTTGGTTTGCAGTTGGGCAGGGCTTATGCTGCGGGCGGCGCGCCGCAAGTGCGCACGGAAGTTGTGGGCCGTGACACACGCGTTTTTGTAGATATCAATGGCGACCGCGTGGATGACATGCGCATTGATTTGATTGGTATCACGCGATTGGTGGCGGGCGACTTTATCTTGTAACCGCCCGCGCGTCTTCCAAAATCAACTCCGCCCCGCGCCAGCCTATCATCATGGATGGGGCGTTGGTGTTACCTGCAATTAGGTTTGGAAAGGCGGATGCGTCGATCACGCGCAGGCCTTGCACCCCGTGCACGCGCAGGCGGGCATCGACCACCGAAGTGGCCGCATCATCGCCCATCCGCGCCGTGCAGGACGGGTGATAGACAGTGCCCGACCGCTGGCGAAAATCGGCGATGATATCTTCGTCGCGGGACACCTCTGGGCCAGGCCGCAACTCGGCCTTAATCACGCGGGCCATGGGCGGCTGGGCTGCGATTTTGCGCAGAAATTTCACCGCCTCTAGCATTTCGGTCACGTCGTGATTGGTGGAATAGGCGTTTGCGGTGATGATGGGGTGCGCAAGCGGGTCTGGTGAGGCCAGACGAATATCCCCGCGCGAGGTGGGGCGGCAGTTTGATAGGCCAATGGAAAGGCCATTGAACGGATCGGGGGTCAGCAAGGGACGCTCTCCCGCCTTTGGCATTAGGGTGGAAAAGGCCTGAAAATACAGTTGCATATTGGGGCGGTCTAAATCTGGGCGCGTGCGGAAAAAACCGCCCGCGTGGTTGATAGATTTGGCCAGCGGGCCGCCACCTGTCAGCAAATATTGCGCGCCCACAATCGCCTTGCCCCACCACGGGCGCAAAATGGCGTTATAGGTGGGCACGTTCATTTCCCACGTGTAATTTAGCCCCTGATGATCGGACAGATGCGCGCCGACATTGGGGTTATCCAGCACAACGGGCAGGCCCAATGCTGCCAAATCTGCGCCCTTGCCAATGCCCGACAGTTGCAAAAGCTGCGGGCTGTTGATGGCCCCGCCTGACAAGATCACTTCGGCGTTGCAGCGCAATTGGTGTGTCTGCCCGCCTTGCACATATTCCACCCCCACCGCGCGGCGACCTTCCATCAGCACGCGGGTAACTTGCGCGCGGGTGATGATGTGCAGGTTTTTGCGCCCCTTGGCGGGGGTTAAAAACGCCCGCGCCGCCGAATTGCGCCGCGCTGATTTGATGGTCATTTGGTAGATGCCCGCACCTTCTTGGCTTGCGCCATTAAAATCGGGGTTATGGGGCAGGCCAGCGGACTGGCACGCGGCAATATAGCTGCCAACCAGCGGGTGCAGCCCCTTTTTATTGGCGCTGATAAACAAAGGCCCGCCAGCGCCACGAAAGTCATCTGCGCCAGCTTCGGTATCTTCCATCGATTTGTAGGCATTAAGGCAAGTGTCCCACCCCCAGCCCTGCGCGGTTTTTCCCCATTCGTCATAATCGGCGCGGTGGCCGCGAATATAGACCATGGCGTTGATCGAGGACGAGCCGCCCAGCACCTTTCCGCGCGGCCAAAAATCGCGTTGGCCCGCAAAGCCAGGATCAGGTTCTGTTTGATACATCCAATTGACGGCGGGGTTATAAAACAGCTTGCCATAGCCCAGCGGCATATGGATAAAAAACCGCGCATCGCTGCCGCCCGCTTCGATCAAAACGACCTTATGCGCGCCGCTTTCGGTCAGGCGGTTTGCCAAAACGCTGCCTGCGCTGCCCGCGCCGATGATAATGTAATCTGGTTGAAAATTCATGCCACTCTCCTGCGCCAACCCTAGCGTTGGATGGCTGGCTTGCCCGATCTTGCCCGACATAAAATGTCGCATATTGGCAGGGCGCACTGCGAAACAGCGGCTGCTTTGATTTACCTTTCAGTAAGGCAGGCAGCATATGCTGGAGGTAGTATAAATTTGCAGGGCAGCCATGGCGGAA
>CAXNEP010000077.1:0-8444 GCA_964200865.1 Cypionkella sp.
CTGATCGGGCACGTTAGCGCAGAAAAAGGGCACCGCAAACTGCTGGCCGAAATGGATAAATCTGCGATTTTGGACATGGATATGCGCCTCGGCGAAGGGTCGGGCGCTGCATTGGCGCTGGGAATTTTGCGCAGTGCCTTGGCCTGCCACAACGGCATGGCCAGCTTTGGCGAGGCGGGGGTTTCGAACGCATGAACCAGCCAACTGCGCTGCGCTTGCGCCCGCATCTGGCCCAGGTGCAAGTGGCCCTGATGCTGCTGACGCGCTTGCCAGCTGGGCGCATTTCGGGGCCTGCCCCCAGCCTTGCAGATGCGGTCTGGGCCTATCCACTGGTCGGGGCCATTGTGGGCGGTATTGGCGCGGCAGTGTTGGGCGGCGGGCTGGCGCTGGGCCTGCCTGCGGCTGTTGCGGCGGTGATGGCCGTAATCGCTTGCGTTTTGGCCACGGGGGGGCTGCACGAAGATGGGCTTGCCGATTTGGCCGATGGCTTTGGCGGCGGCCGCGATGCGGCGCGCAAGTTAGAGATTATGCGCGACAGCCGCATTGGCAGCTATGGCACATTGGCGCTGATCTTATCGCTGATGCTGCGGGTTCTGGCCCTATCGGCCGTGGCGCAGGTTTCGCCTGCTGCGGCAATGCTGGCGCTGATTGCTATTGAGGCGGCTGCGCGCGCGGGCCTTGGCGTTATGCTGCGCGTGATGCCTTCGGCGCGCGCGCAAGGCTTGGGCAAATTGGCGGCAGGGGTGACGGCGCGCGGCATGGCGCTGGCGCTTGGCCTTGGGGCAGTAGCGCTGTTGTTGGTATTTGGCCTTGCAGGCGGGCTGACGGCTGCGGCCTCAATCGCCTTGGCGCAAGTGGCCCTATCTGTGCTGGCGCTGCGGCAAATCGGCGGGCAAACGGGCGATGTTTTGGGCGCGGGCCAGCAAATCGGCGCGCTGGCCGCGTGGCTGGCGGTGCTGGCATTTGCCTGACTAAGTCGCCATTTGCCGCGTCATCGCGTTTTCGGTCAGATGCAAAAGTTCGGAAAGCTGGGGCAAAGCCGCCAGCGCTGCCGCGCCATTTTGCGCCTTTAGATCGGTTTCCATCTGGGCCAAATGCGCCTGCAATGCCACCGCGCCAAAGGTGGCGGCAGACCCTGCAAGGCTGTGCACCAGCGCTTGCGCGGTGGACAATTCGCCTGCCTTCAGTGCGCTTTCGCTTTTGCTCAGCGTGGTCACACCTTCGGTCAAGAACCGAGAGGTCAGTCCATTTAGCCGCTCTGCCCCCAAGGCCGATTTCAAATCTTCAAGGGTGCTGTTCCGCAAGATCGGCAGTTTGGGCGCGCTGGGTTTGACCTCGCCAGACAGGTGCAAACTTTCGTCATCGGCCACTTCGGCGGCCACAACATGATCAAGGCTGGGTTTGGCCCGCCGTTTTGGCTGCGCTGCCCGCGCGCTGCCCGCTGGCTTTGCCTTTGGTTTTGACGCTGTCTTTGGCTTTGGCAAAACCGTCAGTTCCGCAAGCACATGCATCAACATCTCACGATCCAGTGGCTTATTCAAAACTGCATTCATGCCCGATGCCAAAAACAGCGCACGATCATCTGGCAGGGCATGGGCGGTCAGCGCAATAATGGGGGCATTGGCGCAGGGGCCTGTGCCTGCGCGCAAACGCACTGTGGCGGCAATCCCATCCAAAGTAGGCATGGAAATATCCATGAAAATCAGATCGAAATGGCTTTTCTGCGCAAGCTGCACACCTTCTAGACCATCGACCGCTTCGGTCACCTTATGGCCCGCCGCCAGCAGCATTTCGCGCAGGATAAAGCGGTTGATTTGGTTATCTTCTACCACCAGAATATCCAGCGATTTGCCTGTCACCTTTGCCGCAGCGGTGCGGATGTTCTTCTGCGCCACCGCCGTTTTTGCTTTTGGCGTGCGTTCGGGCGCAGTCTGCTCGGGCGCGGGGCGTCGAAGGGGCAGATCAATCCAAAACGTCGCGCCCAGCTTAGGCTGGCTGACCACGCCAATTTCGCCGCCCATCGATTGCACGATGCGCCGCGCAATCCCCAGCCCCAGCCCAGTGCCATCTGCCCTGCGGCCAAAACTGCTGTCTAGGGTGACAAAATCGTCAAACACGCGGGCTTGGTCGGCCAAAGCAATGCCTATCCCGGTATCGCGCACGCGCAGCGACAGGCGCGGGTTGGCCCCGTCGCCGCTGCTATCGTGAACCACGGCGGCCTGCAGTTCGACCAACCCGTGTTCGGTGAACTTGATCGCGTTGCTGATCAAGTTCAGCAGCACCTGCCGCAGCCCAAGGGCAGACCCCATAATCATGCCAATTGCACCAGATTCAGGGCGATAGCGCAGCGTCAGCCCCTTGGCCTGCGCCAGCGCGGATTGGCTTTCCAACACATCTTGCACCAAATCGTCCAAATTCAGCGCCACATTGTCCCCCACGATGCGCCCACTTTCCAGCCGCGCAATGTCAAGCACATCGGTCACATGATGCAACAACAATTCGCCCGATTTCTGCATAACATCGATAAATTCGGCCTGCTTGCCAGACAGGGGGGTAACCTTTAGCAGATCAAGCGATCCAAGTAGCCCATTCAATGGCGTGCGCATTTCGTGGCTCATCACGGCCATAAAGCGCGCCTTGGCGCGCTCGCCCGCCAGCGCCTCGTCACGGGCCTTGGTCAGACGTTCTTCTGCGGTTATGCGGTCGGAAATATCGCGCAAATAGCTGACAAAAATCTCGCCATCTTGGGACATGGTCTTGGCCACTGACAATTCGACGGGAAAGACTTCGCCCGATTTGCGCTTGGCCTGCACCTGCACACGGCCCTTGCCAATAATGCGCTGCTCGCCCGTTGCCAAATGGCGGCGCATCCCTTCGTTATGGGCCGCAACAAGATGGTCGGCAAAGATCAGTTTCGTCATATCCGCGCCCAGCGCTTCGGTCTGTGAATAGCCAAAAATTTCTGTGGCCGCCCCGTTGAATTCTACAAAACGTCCTTCACGATCTACCACCAAAACCGCATCAAGCGAGGTGTTCAACATCGCCTGCAATCTGTCGCGGGTTGCTTTGTTCTCAATGGCTTGGGTTCGGGTTACGCCATAAATGCGCGCCAGAAAGAACACGGCAAGCAGCAGCAGCAAAATCAGCCCCACCGTCAGCATTGCAATACGCGCCATTGTATCGCTCACCGAAAGGCGCTGCCCATCGGCCAGTTTCGAGAATACGCGAATACCTTCCAGCGAAACGTTGCGCACATCTACGCGCAGCCCAACGGCATCTTCTTTCATCTTCGGCAACTGTGCCCGCAGCGCATCATCTGGCCCGTCGATATAGGGCAGGGCGGCGGCCATATAGGCATTAATCCGATCAAATTCGGATGTCATATTCGGCTCTTGCGCCAGCTTGCCATAGACAGGCCCGCGCATGATCACATTCATACGGCTGTAGAAAATGTCGTACCAACGGCGCAAAGGTGCCAAATCTGCGCGGGGGTTTGCTTCGACCACGATCAGCGCGTTATAGAACTGCAAAAACTCGACTTCGGTCTGCGACAGCGTCCATTGCAAATTGTCCGAGTTTGCCGTGTTCAAATCGCGCATCTGCACCAGCGCTTGGCGCGCCAAAGTCGTAATCGCGGCCGCCAGCAACAAAAACAGCACAACAGATGCCAAACCCACCGCAAATCTGCGATTTGGGTCTTTCGGCCCAATAGAACGCAACGAAAAGGTCGGTCTTACCAAGGTCAACTCTTGTACTTTGCTGGGGGCCATCGCCCCAAAGACTAGGGCGCGATTTCGATACGGTTCAACTGCCAGATGCTGCGCGAGAACACAACTTCGGATTGATATTGCGGATCGCTGTCATAAGGGTACACAATCCAAAGGGGGCCTTTGTCGCGCACGGTCATTTCCGCGCCGTTGCGCATATAGGCAATAATGGGCGCCACTGGGGTGATATCGGCCACAGGAATTTCGATACGGTAATCGTTGATCGCCGAGGCGATGACCTTGCCCGAAGTCACATTCAGCGCGTCCAAGAGCGCATAAAGCGCAATACCCTCAAAACTTTGCTGCCCTTCGGTCCACATCGTTGATGTCTCAAATGTGGTCTTTGGCATAGCCTGCAAAGCGGCCAAATCATAAGCGATATCAATGGTATTGCCTGATGCATCTGGCCCGCCTGATATGGTCAGAATTGGCTCGGCCATGGCGGGTTGTGCAAAGGCTTGCAAACCAATCATAATCGCTACTGCTAGGCTTGCCCGCAACCGCGCGCGCCAAGTAACAGTGGTAGCTGCGCCCGCAAAATGGGCAGGGTGCAAGGATGGAAAAGAGATCATGTTACGGGTTCCTTGGAAACTTGGTAAATCTTCTGGTTAGTTTTCCATGCGCCTGTGCAAAATGCTAGAAATCTAAAGTCTATTGGTATATACTTTTGTATAGGAATTGATGTAAAACTGACGTTAACTCTATTCCAAGGGGCGCTTTGCGCACCATGATTGGCAGTTTATATGACAGAAATATGCTTTTTCAGCAAACTGGTGTGACATAAAGCTGATAAAAGTCTATCTTTGTCGCCATAAGGCGGTCTTAGAAAGTTTTAAGGCATGTCATCCTATATCTGAATGGGCAAAGGTGGCAGTGAGAGGTGGTTATGAAGATTCTTCTAGCAGACGATCATGATCTGGTGCGCGACACATTGGCAGCGTTTCTTGAAAACGAACCAGACCTTGGCGTGCGCACTGCGGCGAATTTGACCGACGCTTTGGCGATTGTGGCTACGGAAGGCGCCTTTGAACTGGTTCTTTTGGATTACACCATGCCAGGCATGGATGGGCTGATCGGGCTGACCAAAATGATAGCGGCCAACGCGGGCAAACCCGTTGCGATATTGTCAGGCACGGCAGACCGCAACGTGGCCGAGCAGGCGATCAAGGCGGGTGCAGTGGGGTTTGTGCCCAAAACACTGGCGGCAAAATCGATTGTTTCGGCGGTTAAATTCATGGCCTCGGGCGAGGTGTTTGCCCCCTTTGGCTTTATGCACCGCGAAGAGGTGGATGGAAATTCCGCGATAACCAAACGCGAACGCGATGTGCTGATTGGCCTAACGGCGGGCAAATCCAACAAAGAAATAGCCAATGATTTGGATTTGCAGGAAGTGACCATCAAACTGCATGTCAAAACGCTGTGCCGCAAACTGGGGGCAAAGAACCGCACCCAAGCCGCGATGATCGCGCGTGATCGCCGCCTTCTGTAAGGGCTTTCCTTAGGCCCGCTTGCGGCCTATATTTGCCACCTAACACAGGGGGCGATCATGGGTTTGCAATATTTACACACGATGGTGCGCGTTTTGGATTTGGAAAAATCCATCGCGTTTTACAAGCTTTTGGGCCTGCACGAGACGCGCCGCTATGACAACGAAGGCGGACGTTTCACCTTGGTGTTTCTGGCCCCGGAAGGCCAACCCGAATGCCCGATTGAGCTGACCTATAACTGGGATGGTGATGCCGCTTTGCCCAGCGACAGCCGCCATTTTGGCCATTTGGCCTATGGTGTGGATGATATTTATGCCACCTGCGCGCATTTGGCGGCAAACGGCGTTGTCATCAACCGCCCGCCGCGCGATGGGCGCATGGCCTTTGTGCGCAGCCCCGATAATGTGTCGATTGAACTGCTGCAAAACGGTGAGGCGCTGCCATCGGCCGAGCCTTGGGCGTCGATGGGCAACACAGGCCATTGGTAGTTAGCACTGCCACAGGCTGAACAAATCAGGCCCAATTTGGCGGCTTTCCATCAGGCGCGGGCGGGGTGCATCTGCCAGATTGGGCAGGCCTAAATCTGCAATACTTGGCAGGCCTGCCCCGCCAATGGCCAGCCCTGCGGTGTAAAGGGCGATCTGGTCGACCAGCCCCGCGCGCAAAAGCGCCGCCGCCAGCCCGCCGCCCCCTTCGCACAAAACGCGCGTGATGCCTTGCGCAGCCAGCGCAGCCATTGCAGCGCGCAAATCTAATTGTTTGTTTTGCAAGGGTGTTTCGATCAGCTTGGCCCCAGCATCCGCCCAAGCGTGCCGCGCAGGCATCGGCGCATTTTGCCCATGCAGCAGCCAAACAGGTGCAAAATCCACGCTGCGCCCAAGCTGCTTATCCGCGCCAAACCGCAAGCCACCATCCACCACAACCCGCACAGGCTGGCGCACCGCGCCCATACCGCGCACTGTCAGTTGCGGATCATCCGCAAGCGCGGTGTTCGAACCCACCATAACCACATCGTGCAGGGATCGCAGCCCATGCACATGGGCGCGGGTAGGGGGGGCGGTGATCCATTGGCTTTCGCCCGAAGCCATCGCAATGCGCCCATCCAAACTGCTTGCCAGTTTCAGGGTTATAAATGGCAGGCCTTGCGTGACCCGCTTTAAAAACCCCGCATGATCTGCGCGCGCCGCATCGGCCATAATGCCCGATGTTACCTGAACCCCCGCCGCGCGCAGCATGGCCGCCCCACGCCCCGAAACGCGCGGGTCAGGATCGTCAATGGCATAGCTGACATGTGCAATGCCCGCATCAATCAGCGCCTGCGCGCAAGGGGGGGTGTGGCCGACATGCGCGCAAGGTTCCAGCGTGACATGGGCCGTGGCCCCGTGCGCCTGTGTTCCCGCCTGCGCCAAGGCCACCGTTTCGGCATGGGGCCGCCCGCCCGCCTGCGTGGCCCCGCGCCCCAAAATGCGCCCGTCTTTTTCAATGATGCAGCCCACTGCGGGGTTTGGCCAAACCTGCCCCATACCCCGCGCACCCAAACGCAGGGCATGGGCCATATGTTTGGCCAGATCGCTCACTCTTCGGCGGCAGGATTTGGCCGCAGTTCCGAAACAAAACGGTCAAAGTCATCGGCGGCTTGGAAGTTTTTGTACACGCTGGCAAAGCGCACATAGCCCACGGTATCAATCCGCGCGAGGCTTTCCATAACAATCTCGCCAATGATTTTCGACGAAACATCGGTATCGCCAAGGCTTTCCAGCCGCCGCACGATGCCCGAAATCATCTGATCGATGCGTTCTGGATCAATCGGGCGCTTTTGCATGGCGATGCGGATGGATCGTTCCAGCTTGCTGCGGTCAAAATCCTCGCGCTTGCCCGACGATTTCACCACCACCAAATCGCGCAGTTGCACACGCTCATAGGTGGTAAACCGCCCCCCGCAAGCAGGGCAAAAACGGCGACGACGGATAGAAACGTGATCTTCTGCTGGGCGGCTGTCTTTCACTTGCGTGTCAACATTACCACAAAATGGGCAACGCATGGGCGTGCTCCTTGGTTGATAGGTTTCCTGCCTGATCCGATGTTCCTCGGAATTGCACAACCCATAGCGCAATCGCCCAAGGCTTGGCTAGAAAACTTTGCTCAGCCCTAGATATAGTGAAAATGTGTTGCGGAAAGGATTCAGTGGGTGGGGAAGCGCGGGGTGCTAGATGTAGCGCCCGCTGCCAATTTCTCTAATATCATTGCCACCTGCTGCGCCACTGTCAGGGTGATTGGCACCATCATCGCCTCTGCCCCGCTGGGCGGTTCTAGCCTTTCAAATTGGCCCTCCAGCAGCCCGTGCGGCAGGTGGTTGTGCTGGCGGGTTGCAAGGCGCTGGGCAATCAGATCGCGGGTGCCAGACAGATAGATAAACTGCACCGCCGTGCCCGCCGCTATGCGGATATGGCTGCGATACGCGGCCCGCAGGGCGGAGCAGGCGATGACCACAGGCGCGTCGCGGCGCAGCGAATTGGCCACCAGTTCCAGCCACCCCCAGCGGTCATCGTCGCTTAGCGCTTGGCCTGCGCGCATCTTTGCAACATTGCTGGCAGGGTGCAAATCAGCGCCATCGCGGAACAAAACACCCAAAGCGCGCGCCAAAGCCTTGCCCACGGCGGTTTTGCCAGACCCTGACACCCCCATCACCACAATGCGGCGATTGTGCGGGGATGCAAGGATCAACGCGGCCATGTCGCTGGGTGCAAACGATTTTGGCACATTTTGCCTTTTGCAAGGTCGGGGCCGCTGCCCAAGATCACCTATGCATCGGTGATCAAGCTGTCCTAGTCCAAGCAAATCTTGGAAAGGTCTACAGGATTAAGGTAGCCCTTTTTCATCCAATTACAACCCAATGGCGAATTTGCCTTCAACCTGCGCGGATATGCGCGCAGCAATGAATCCCGCGATGCTTTTTGCCTTGGCCAAGGCACAGCGCGGCGAAATCTGACAGCCAGCCGATACCCGCGCGCTAGCCGTCGATCTTGGCGGCGATCAGCGCGATAGCTTGCTGATAGACGGTCGCCGCGTTCCATTCGTTCAGTACAGCAAAGTTCGGCTGACCTTCGCTGTATCCCACCCCCGCCTGCCATCCCTTGGCGCGCAGGAAGTTGGCCGTGCTGGCAAGCGCATCGACCGCATTATTCAAATC
>CAXNEP010000078.1:0-8383 GCA_964200865.1 Cypionkella sp.
TTTTAGAAAACATTTTGTCCAGCCTTTATAAAAGTCATTGGGTTTTTGGGAGACCCGCCAATGCGAACCTCGTAGTGAAGGTGTGTGCCAGTCGAGCGGCCAGAATTCCCCATATCACCTATACGATCACCGCGCGACACTTTTTGACCAACCTCGACACGAACTTGCGCCAAATGGCCGTAGCGTGTTTCAAAGCCGTGGGCATGGCGAATTTTCACAAGCCGCCCATAGCCGCTTTGCCAGCCAGCATAGGTCACCACGCCGTCTGCTGTGGCATAAATAGGCGATCCATAGGCCCCTGCCATATCTTGCCCTTCATGCCCCCGCACGCCGCGCCCGAACGGATCGCGGCGATTGCCAAAACCTGATGTATAGCGCACACTCGTTTTGACGGGCATCGCAAATGGCGTCTCAAATGCCGCTTCGCGATAAAGGTCTATCTCTTGCAATCCCAGCAAAATCGAATTGGCGCGCACCTCTTCGGCAAAAGGTGCCCCGCGAGTAGACAGCCGAATGGGCGTCAGCGGCCCGCCTTGCCCGTCGTAACCGCTTTTTGCAGCGTCAACCAAGGTTTCAGGGTCAAGTCCCGCATCGCGGAACATCTGATCCAGCGGTTCTACGGTCACTTTCAATGCTTGTTCTATTTGGCCGAATATAACATCGTTGCGGGTTTCCAGTGCGCGCTTGGCCGATTCTACCTGTGCAACTTTTTCATCTGCTTCGGCGGCCATTTTCGCGGCCCCATCGCGCTGAACGGCCGTTTGGCCCAAAGTATCGGTGACATATGCCAACGAAGCCGCCACATCGCGCTGGCGCGCCTCGGCTGTGCCGCTGCCCGCCGCATTCAGCGCCAAAAATTCGGCGCGGGCGGCGTCACGTTCTTCTATAGTGCGGCGCAGGGTGTTTTGGATCACATCAATGCCCGTTTCCAATTCGCGGCGGCGCTGTTCTGATGCCAAAAGCCGCGCTTGCATTTGCGCGACTTGTTCCAGCGCCGTGCCAAAACGTGCTTGCGCGCCGCTGGCCTCGGCTGCGCGCAAATCGCGGTCTTCGGACAGCGCATTCAGCCGTTCTTCATACAAAGATTGCTGGCGCGCCACTTGTTCGCGCGATGTGCCTGCCGAAATAGAATCCATCAGCAAAATCGCCGTGGCCAGAATCATCCAACCCAGCGACAGCGCGCTGATGGTCAGGGCGACAAGCTGCGTAAAGGGGCGCAATCGGATGAATCGGGTATCACGGTCAGATTTCAAAAACAGTCGGCGTTCGGGCAAATAGGCTTCCAGCCGAGCGTTGATACTGTGCGATACTTTGGTCAACACGCGCGCATTCTCCCCAACCTTTGGCCGATGCAAGGCACCCGCCGCGCCAAACTGTTAGGGGCCTGCGCGCGCGCAAGCAAGCACTTATCCACCCGCGCCCTAGCCTGCGGCAGCTTTACGCCAATTTTGGCAAAAACCTGCCGATTTAAGGGGCTTTGTCGCCTTTTGGTTGCGGTGCGGGGTCGATTTTCGCGGCAAGTGGCCAATAGAAATCGGGGGGTATGCCCGCCTCGGCGCGTTTTTCTTCGTTAAAGGGGGGCTTGAGTGCACCGTGAAAATAGCGCCGCACCAGATCGTGAAAGGCATCGCGCGGGTCGCGCCCTGCCTGCCCGCACAGCCAGTTGAACCATTTCGACCCATAGGCCACATGGGCCACTTCTTCGCGGTAGATCACATTCAGCGCGCCCAGCGCTGCCTCGTCTTTATGTGCGGCAAACAGTTCGATCATCTGCGGCGATACATCCAGCCCCCGCGCCTCTAGCACCATCGGAACCACGGCAAGGCGGGCCAGCAAATCATGCGCGGTGTCAGTTGCTGCTTGCCACATGCCGGCATGTGCGGGCATGGCCCCGTAAAAGCTGCCCTTTTCTTCCAACACATCGCAAACAAGGTTAAAATGCTTGGCCTCGTCATCGGCGGCCTGCACCCAGTCATCGTAAAAGCTGGCGGGCATGGGCACAAGGGCAAAACGGGCGATAATGTCCCAGTGCAGATCAACCGCGTTCAACTCGATATGGGCGAGCGCGTGCAGCAGGGCTATGCGCCCTGTTTGCGTGTTGGGCCTGCGCCGTGGCACATCGCGCGGGTCCAGCAGGGCAGGGACCAGCGGGCGCGCGGGCTGATCTGGTGGGCGCGCATTGCCTAAGGGCAACCGCGTGCCTGCCGCCGGTGCTGCCCGCCATGCCGCAGCATGACGCGCGGCGCGGGCGGTTTTTTCGCGCCCATCGCCGCAGGTCAGCACATCTACCGCCATATCCGACAGGGTCTGCGTCATAGCGCGGCCAAAACCTCGGCTGCGTGGCCCTTTACTTTGTCTACCTTCCAGATCGCGGCCAAAATCCCATCTCCATCAATCAGATAGGTCGTGCGCAACACGCCAATCACGGGTTTGCCGAAAAAGATTTTTGGCCCATATGCGCCAATGCTTTCCATCACTTCGGCCTCATCGCTGGCAAGCGGAATGGTAATGCCCATTTTGGCGATGAATTTATCGTGCTTTTTCGGGCTGTCTTTGGAAAGCCCAACCACCACCGCGCCCTTGGCGGCAAAATCGGCCGCCATCGCGTTAAAATCCATCACCTCATTTGTACAGCTGGGCGTGCCATCTGCGCCATAGGTGAACAAAACCAACTTCTTGGGACGAATGTCCGACAGTTTGATGCTACCGCCTCCATCGCGCGGCAAAATCAGGTCGGGAAAGGATTGGCCGATGTCTGGCATAAGGTTGGCTCCCTTGGGGTCAAATTTGGCAAAGGCTCGCCCAATTGGGCACCCTGCGCGATGATCTAGTTGCCTTTGTGCAAAGATAAAGGCAAGGCAAAGCAAAGATGTTTCAGGCAAGAGTATGGCCGCAGTCAAAGATAATACCACTATTGCCACTGCCGCGCCCGCCCAAGGGGGGGTGGTTCGGCGGAGCAAATGGCGGCGGCGCGCGGCACTGGCACTTGCTGCGCTCATGCTTGCGGCAATGGCGGTTCTGGCCAGCGGCGCGGGGCTGCCCGTGCCGAAATGGGCGTTGTCACGCATCGAGGCGCGGCTGAACACAGCCATCGCACCCAGCTTGCCTGCATCGACCCTTGCGATTGATGGGATCAGCCTGTCGCTTGGCCCCCGCTTTGCCCCCCGTTTGCAATTGCGCGGGGTTGAACTGCGCAACCTGTCGGGCGCACCGGTCATGGCCCTGCCCTTAGCCGAGGCAGAATTGGCCCCGCTTGGCCTGCTGCAAGGCCGCCTCAACCTGCGCGCGCTGCGCTTAACGGGAGGGGCCGTGCAGGTTACCCGCGATGAGGCGGGCGCGCTGGATATCGCCTTTGCGGGCGGCGCGCGGTTTGATCTGGGGCAGGTTTTTGCGCAGACCGATGGGTTTTTCGCTTCGCCCCTTGGGCAGGGTCTGGGCGGGGTCACTGTGGATGGCGTGTCACTGGCGCTGCGCGATCTGCCAACGGGGCGGGTTTGGGCCTTGGGCGATGGCGCGCTGAACATCACGCAACAGGGCGGCAATGTGGCCGCTGATCTGGCGCTGGCGCTGATGGGCCAAGATGGGGCCGCGCCCACTGCGGGCAAAGTTGAAATCAGTCTTGTCCGCGCCGCAGGCAGTGCGCGCGCCGATGTGGCGATGCGCGTATCTGGCGTATCTGCGCAAGATTTGGCCGCGCAGGCCGCGCCTTTGGCCTTTATGTCGGTGCTTGACGCGCCGATCACGGGGCAGGTGGTAACCACGCTCACCCCGCAAGGCATAACGGCATTGCAGGCCAGTTTGGACATTGGCGCGGGCAGCCTTGACCCCTATGCGGGCCAAACAGCCAAACCGCTGGCCTTTCAATCGGCCAAGCTGGATTTGTCCTATAACCCCGCGCAGGGGCGCATTGTACTGAACACGCTGAACGTCGTGTCCGATGCGCTGACCTTGCGCGCAAGCGGGCATGCCGACATGTTGCGCGCAGATGGCAGCGTGATTGCAGGCGCTTTGGCGGGTGAGACACCAGACACCTTTGCCGCCAATCTGCAACTCGATAGCCTTCGCTTTGATCGCCCCGATGTGTTCACGCAGGCGGTGGAATTTACCCAAGGGCGCGCGCAGCTGCAGCTCCGCCTTGCCCCATTTGCTGTGATACTGAACGAAATTTCGCTGACCGATGGCGCGATGACCATTGCAGCCAAAGGTAACATTGCCGCAAAGGCGTCGGGCTGGGACAGCGCTCTCGATCTGCGGGTGGATGCGATATCCTCTGCCAAATTACTGGCGCTTTGGCCCAAAACCCTAAAGCCAGCAACGCGCGATTGGCTGGATCGCAACTTGTTGGCGGGGCAGTTCACCGATCTGCGCCTTGGCTTGCGCGGGGCTGCTGGCCTGCCGCCCGACATTGATCTGCGCTATCAATTCAGCGGGCTAAAGGCCACGCCGATGCGCAGCCTGCCCCCCATTACCGATGGGCACGGCTACGGCGCGCTGGCAGGGCGCAGCTTTTCGATGGTGCTGGAACAGGGCCGCGCCACCCCGCCCGCGGGCGGCGATTTAGATCTGTCGGGGTCGGTCTTTTCCATCGCCGATATTCGGGTTTTTCCAGCACAGGGGCAATTGACCTTACGCAGTGCGGGCAGCCTGACGGCAACGCTGTCGCTGATCGATCAGCCGCCGTTTCGCTATATTGAAAAATCGGGCCGTGCGGTTGATTTTGCCGATGGCACGGCGCGGCTGACCACGCGCATCACCCTGCCTTTGCAAAAGATCATCACCCTGCCCGACATCACCCTGCAGGTGAACGGCGAGGTCACTGATTTTACGTCGGATAACCTAGCGGTGGGCCATGTTCTGCGCGCGCCGCGCCTGTCGGTTTTTGTCGATAAGGCGGGGCTGCGTATCGCAGGGCAGGGCGATATTTCGGGTGCGGGGTTTGATGCCGCTTATGAATTGGCATTCGGCGCAGATAATGCGGCGGGCCGCGCCACAATTACAGGGCAGGCCAACCTATCCAACGCGGCGCTGGCAACCTTTGGGGTGAATTTGCCCGATGGTATGGTTGCGGGCCAGACAAACGCAGATATTGAAATTGACCTTGCGCGCGGGCAGGCGGGGCAACTGCGCCTGACATCCGATTTGGTTGGAATGGGCCTGCAAATTGGCCCGATTGGCTTTGCCAAGCGCCCAGATGATGCAGGCAAGCTTGCCGCGCAGATAACCCTGTCCAGCCCGCCCGCAGTGACAGGGCTGTCGATTATTGCATCAGATTTGCAGGCCCAAGGCAGCGTGCGTTTGGCCCCAGACGGCAGGCTGGATACGGCGCGCTTTGAAGGCCTTACGCTTGGCAAATGGCTGGCAGGGGATGTGACATTCCTTGGCCAAGGGCCAGACCAACCGCCCAAACTTGTGCTTGATCGCGCCAGCGTTGATTTGCGTTATTTCCCCACCACGCGCGGCAGCGTTGGTGCAGGGGAAGGCACGGGCCTGCCGCTTATCCTGCGGCTGGATACTTTACGCATCAGTAACGACATCATTCTGCGCGGGTTTATGGGCGATTTTCAGGCAAGCGGCGCTTTGACGGGCGATTTTACCGCCCAGCTTGACGGCGGCACCCCGCTGGCTGGCCAACTCTTGCCCAGCCGCTATGGCACAAGCGTGCGCGTGGCCGCGCAAGATGCGGGCGCTGCGCTGGCACAGGCGGGCGTTTATCCATCGGTGCGCGGCGGAGCGTTGAACTTGGTACTGACCCCGCACCAAGAGCAAGGCAGCTACACAGGCGCGGTCACAATGCAAGGCATCCGCGTGCAAAATGCCAATGTCTTGGCCGAATTGCTGAACGCCATTTCCGTGGTGGGATTGCTGGATCAATTGGGCGGGTCAGGGATATTGTTTAACAATGTCACGGGCAGCTTTATTCTAACACCTTTGGGTGTCGATCTGCGCGAAGGCGCGGCCACGGGCGCATCTTTGGGCGTGTCGATGCAAGGCATTTACCGATTTGCAGACGAGGCGCTGGATATGCAGGGCGTCATCTCGCCCATTTACGTGATCAATGGCATCGGCGCAGCAATTTCCAAACGCGGCGAAGGTGTGCTGGGTTTCAACTACCGCTTGCGCGGCACAGCGGATGCGCCGCGCGTTTCGGTCAACCCGCTGTCAGTGCTGTTGCCAGGGTTTTTGCGCAATATCTTCAAATCGCCCAAGGCACAGTTGGAGACCCCACAATGAAGCTGGATGATTTCGATTTTCACCTGCCCGAGGCGCTGATAGCCACCCGCCCCGCCAACCCGCGCCCCAGTGCAAAGCTGCTGCTGGCCCAAGGCGGCACAATCACCGATGGGCAGGTCTATGATCTGGAAAATATTCTGCGCGCGGGCGATTGCCTTGTGCTGAACAACACCCGCGTTATTCCCGCCCAACTGGCAGGCACGCGCGCGCGGGGCGATACGGTGGCAAAGGTCGAAGTCACCCTGATGGCCCCAGACCCAAACGGCAATTGGCGGGCCATGGCGCGGCCCCTGCGCAAGCTGGCTGTGGGCGATGTAGTCACCTTTGCGGCGGGCCTTTCGGGCGAGGTCATCGCCAAATCAGACGAGGATTGCCACCTGCGCTTTAACCTTGTTGGCGATGATTTTGATGGCGCACTGGCGCAGGCAGGCCAAATGCCGCTGCCACCCTATATCGCGGCCAAACGCAAAACCGATGCGCAGGATTTGGATGATTACCAAACCGTTTTCGCCCGCCATGCGGGGGCCGTGGCCGCCCCCACCGCCAGCCTGCATTTCGATCTGCCGCTGCTTGAACGCCTAGCCGCCAAAGGCGTGCGCTTTGCCGAAGTAACGCTGCATGTGGGGGCAGGCACGTTCCTGCCCGTTAAGGTGGATGACGTGACCACCCACAAAATGC
The DNA here is from genome assembly GCA_964200865.1 of Cypionkella sp. GTDB lineage: Bacteria > Pseudomonadota > Alphaproteobacteria > Rhodobacterales > Rhodobacteraceae > Cypionkella. The sequence continues at coordinate 6,910 of CAXNEP010000078.1, forward strand.
ACGCCGAATGGGGCGAGGTTACACCACATGCCGCCGCAGCAATCACTGCGGCAAAGGCTGCAGGCGGGCGGATTATTCCCGTGGGCACCACCGCGCTGCGGCTGATCGAAACGGCCGCGCGATCTGGCACTTTGCAGCCATGGCGCGGGGATACCGACATTTTCATCTATCCCGGCTTTCAGTTTCACATCACAGACGGGCTGATGACCAATTTCCATCTGCCCAAATCCACCCTGCTGATGCTGGTATCAGCCCTGATGGGCAAATCGCAGATGGACAGGATCTATGCCCATGCCATTGCGCAAAATTATCGGTTCTTTTCTTATGGCGATGCGTCGCTTTTGCTGCCGGAACGCAGCAGCAACGTGGTATACTAGGGTAAAGGTAGGTTTGCGATGATCACCGTTCTGCGCCAATCTTGGCCGCTTTTGCTGGGCGTCATGCTGCTGATGCTGGGCAACGGCGTGCAGGGATCGCTTTTGGGCATTCGCGGCGCGTCCGAAGGCTTTTCAACCTTTCATCTGTCTATCGTCATGTCGGCCTATTTTTTGGGCTTTTTGGCGGGGGCCAATCTGGCCGCCCCCATGATCCGCCGCGTGGGCCATGTGCGGGTATTCTCGGCCATGGGCTCGGTGATCTCCGCCGTTCTAATCCTGTATCCGATGCTGGTGGAATGGCAGGCTTGGGCGCTGATGCGGGTGCTGATCGGGTTTTGCTTTTCGGTCGTATATATCACCGCCGAAAGCTGGCTGAACAACACCGCCACGAACGAGACGCGCGGCCAAACCCTGTCGGCCTATATGATTGTGCAAATGCTGGGCATCATCGCAGCGCAGGGGCTTTTGGGATTTGGCGACCCTTCGGGATATGGGCTGTTCATCATCCCTTCCATCCTTGTGTCGCTGTCTTTCCTGCCCTTGCTGCTGGCCACTGTGCCCGCCCCCACGTTCGAGCGCACAAAACCGATGAGCTTTGCCGCCCTTTTCACCATTTCCCCGCTGGGCTGCGCGGGGATGCTGCTGACGGGCGGCGTGTTTGCGGCCATGTTCGGCATGGCGGCGGTCTATGGCGCGCTTATGGGCATGTCAGTGGCGCAGATCGCGGGCTTTGTTGCGGCGATGTATGTCGGCGGGCTTGTGCTGCAATATCCCGTTGGCTGGGCGTCAGACCGCCTAGACCGCCGCGCAATGATTTTGTGGATGTCACTGGCAGGCGCGGTGGTTATGGCAATTGCCGCCGCCGTGCCGCTGCCCTATGCGCTGGAACTGCTGGTGGCAGGCGCGCTGGGCGGCGTTATTAACCCTTTGTATTCGCTGCTGATTTCGCACACAAATGATTACCTAACCAAAGAACAAATGCCCGCCGCCTCGGCTGGATTGATTTTCCTTAATGGCTTTGGCGCGATTTTTGGCCCCCTGCTGGCGGGTTGGGCCATGGGGCTTATTGGGCCAAAGGGCTATTTTCTGGTGATTGG
>CAXNEP010000079.1:0-8380 GCA_964200865.1 Cypionkella sp.
AGCATCGCGCCGCGCTACACCGCCCCACCCCGCACCGCACCGCCATGCCGTAACCCGCAACCAACCCCAACCCCAAACCACCCCGCACAGCAAATCACCCTTGCAAGAAAGCAAGGACTGGAAGAGAATGGTGATATTGAAGTTAAGAAGATAAACCAATTACCCAGTTGAACGTGATACTTGCCGATCATACGGGTTTTGATTACGAGTCTATCGCCTGTTTTGCAAATTTATTTATTTATACCCATGGCGTCTAATTTCGACGATGGGGACATGCATAAAACGCCCAAAGGATATCATGACCATAGCAGCCAGTACTCCATTGTTTAGCAATGTTTTTGTGCTTTGCACAGGGCGGAGTGGATCACAAACTTTTGTTCGCGCTTGCGAGCATTTTACGAATTACACCGCAGGACACGAAACGCTGTCGCGCGCGCTTGGGCCCGCGCGTTTGGATTATCCCAACGGCCATATCGAGGCAGACAACAGGCTTGCGTGGTTTTTAGGGCGTCTAGAACAACGCTATGGCGATAAGGCATTTTACGTTCACTTAAAACGTGCGCCTGAAAAAGTTGCCGAAAGTTACGACCAGCGCTGGGATCACCGCTTTAGCCTTATTTCTGGGTATAACCGATCTATCCTGATGCAAACCGATTTCAATCGGGACGTTGCACGCGATATGGTGGATACAATCACGGCAAATATTGACGTATTTCTTGCGTCGAAATCGAACGTGATAGAGATTGACATAGACGCGCCAGAAGATGGGTTCCACGCCTTTGCCGCGCGTATTGGTGCGCAAGGCGACCTTTCAGCAGCGATTGCAGAATTCAAAGTAAACCATAATCAGCGCAAAGTTCCAGAACAAGGTTCTAAGGCCCGAGTAATCCTTCATCCATCCGAAATGGTGGAAAAGATTACTGAATTGGAAAAGAAAAACAATGCACTTTTAGTAGAAGAAGCCGCCGTTGCGGGAAAGATTGCCAAATTACAAGATCGCAATGATACACTTTTGGCGGATAAAGTCGCAGTGGTTGACAGAATTACCTTGCTGCAAGATCGCAATACGAAACTTTTGGCGGATAAAGTCGCTGTAGTTGAGAAAATTACCAGTTTTCAAGATCGCATCACGAAACTACTGGCGGAAAAAGTCACGGTAAGTGACAAAAATACTGTACTGCAAGATCGCAACACGAAACTTCTGGCGGAAAAAGCCAAGATTGAGGAACAGATTGCGAAACTGCAAGATCACAACAGTTCACTTTTGGCGGACAAATTCGCGGCCGTGGAACAGATTACCATCTTTAAGAAGGCCGAATTATTTTTAGAAGCACGAATTAAATCTATATCAGCAAAAGTGGTGGAAATGAAACAGATTATCGACTTGCAGAATCGAAACAATATACTTTTGGAAAGGAAGGCGGCAGCAGAAGCAGATCTGCGTAAGCTGAAAAGTTCTTTACAGCAAGTGAGCAAGAAGTCAAAAAAACAGAAACAGATTCTATTGATCCTTGCTCTACCATCAATTGTTGGTTTATCGCCGGTCTTGCTGCTCATTTACGTTTTGAAAAAGCTTCGTCGGTATATTTTGGCGAGAAAGAAAACCATTTCTGCCTCGTCTTCAGCGAAAATCGAAACGCTTTCTGGGTCATCTGCTGAGGAAATGGAAAGCATACCTGTCGCCACTCCGACGAAAATGGAAACTCCTCTTTCTTCGTCTTCGGCGGAAATCGAAACTCACTCTGCATTTGTGTCGGCGGAAAAGGAACCTATTCTTTCCTCGTCTTCAGTAGAAAATGAAACCCTTCCTGCCTTGCCTTCAGAGGAAGTTGAACCTTCTCGCGCCACTTCGTCGGCGGAAATGGAAACCCTTCCATCCTCTCCTTCAATCAAATCGAAAATTCTTTCCGCCTTTACTTCGGCGAAAACGGAAACCCAAGTTGTTGTTGACGCTTTCGATTTGAGACAGGAAAAGGGCCCGCAGGCAGCGATTGAACTTTTGCGCCGTGATGAAAGAATGCTCGCAAAGGGCGTTGTTGATTTGTTTGCGGCGATGGATGCAGACAGCGACGAAACGTGGCTGCCCCTGATCAATCGTTGGGGCGGGGCCAATCAGATTCCGCAAATTTCGTTGACGACTGATGGCGCAACGCGTTTCTCGCGGATGCAGTTTGCCACTCTGCCACCCGTTCCGTCGCCCGATTTGGTGACCGTGATTATTCCTTGCTTTAATTGCCAAGATTCGGTGACACAATCTGTCGAATCTATTTTGGGCCAAACATGGACAAATCTTGAAATCATCGCGGTTAATGATGCGTCAACCGACAATACGGGCGCAGTATTGGATGCGCTTGCAGTGCGCGACGCCCGCCTTCGCGTGCTGCATAATGTGGTGAATGTTGGGCCCTATGTGTCCAAAAATCGCGCCTTGCAACAGGCACAGGGCCGGTATGTTACGGGCCACGACGGCGACGACATTTCACTGCCAGACCGGATCGAAAAGCAGGTACAGTCCTTGCATGCCAATCAGGGGGCGGTGGCAACCATCAGCTTCATGGTGCGTTTGGACGAGGAAGGCCGATTTGACGGGCCGACGAAAGCCGTCAGCCGAACGTATGATGGGATCGCCCGTCTTTGCCCCATATCGTTGATTTGCGATACCAACGTTCTGCGCGAAAAGTTGGGCGGATGGGATTGTGTGCGCTTTGGCGGCGATAGCGAATTGATCGACCGTATCACCCTTGCCTTGGGCGATACCTTTGTGCGAGATAAACAGATTGTTATGCTGTGCCTGAACAGCGCGACTGGCCTTACAAGTGATCCGGTGCATGGCATTAATACCCCGACGGGCCTGTCGCCCGTGCGCCGTGATTATGTGAAAAGTTATCGCGCGTGGCATGGCGCGGTTGCAACTCATGAGCTGCATTTGCCATTCCCGCATGTGCCGCGCAAATTTGATGCGCCAATGGAAATGTTGGTTCCAGCCGAGGGGTTAAGAAAGTTGTTAGATTTGCCCTAGCGTAGGCTAGGGCAAACCCTTGTAAATTTTTGCGTCCGCAGAAGCTGGGCTATTTTCGGCGCAAGAATCCGTCTGGTGCCACAGTCACTTGCAGCTTGGTCGCCATTGCGCTGTCAATTTCAAACGCGGGGTTTTCTGGAAGCCATGCGTGAATGGCAGTTTTAGGATTGTTGCCCACATCCCACGGGCGATCAGCGAAAAATCCAGGCGGAAGATCTTCGACCAAGCTATCAAACACCAAAAGATAGCAGCCTGATGTCACCATTGGGCCGTAGGCCCGCAGTTCTTCTAGGACGTGGTCATGGGTATGCATCGAATCAAGGCACACCATAACGCGCTGTGCATCACCCACCGCTGCACGCACCTTTTGCACTGTATCTTGGGCAATCGCGCTGCCCTCGATCATTGTGATGCGCGATGCCATGGGATGGGCTTCGATGGCTGATCGGTTATGCGCGCGAATATCAATATCAATGCCCACAACGCGGCGGCGCGGATTGGCGGGATCAAGCGTCGTGCCTTCGGCCACAGCATCGGCATAATCGAGCATCGCCAAAATCGACGCCGAAAGAATAAGCGAGCCGCCATGCGCAATGCCTGTTTCCACCACCACATCTGGGCGGGTGGCCCAGATCAGCTCTTGCACGGCGACCATATCCTGCGGGTATTGGATGATTGGACGGCCAAGCCAGTCAAAGTTATAGACATAGCGTCGGCCCATCGACTCGCGTAGCCAGTCTTGCGATAGGGTTTCAAATGCGGCGTCGCGCGCATACCCGTCAATCGCGTCTTTGCGTTCCTGTTGGAATTGCTGTGTCTGATCCATAGTTAACCCTTATATGATGCGGGCTGTCCAACTGACAGCATAGATGAAAGATATTTTAGAGGATCGTGCCGCGCAGGGCCGTAACGCGCGGTCATTCGCGTGATGTCGATCGACGCGAAAGATGTCTCGGGCAGATGATCGGGTATCGCTAACGTGGCCTTTGTGTAATCGGCCAAGGATTGCGCCCAAGTAAGATGCGGAATTTGGCGTCCGCTGGCGATATTGAAAACTCCCGCACTGTTATCGGCGGCCATTTGCGCCAATATCCCTGCGGCGTCGTCAATCCAAAGATAATCCTTCACCGAATGGGGCGCCGATTGCAGCTCGATCCGCCCGTCCAACGCCTCGCGGCAAAGTGCGCCTAGAAAGGTGCGGCGCGAAAATTCGCCCGGGCCAATGATGTTGGAAAGCCGCGCAATTTTGACCCGCGCAAGACCAGAAGAAAGGCACAAAGCCTCGCCCGCCAACTTGGTTAGGTTGTAAAGATCCGAAGGATCCGTCGGCAATGTAGGCAAGACTTCCGCTTCGGTCGCTGCCGCGGCACGCATATAAACGCGGGTAGAGGATAAGTACAAAATCCCCTCTATCCCGCCGCCGCTGATCACGCGCGACAAATCCCCCACATGGGCCGCAACTGTATCAAAAGGGCGTTGGCGAAAATCGGCGGTCAATCCTGCCGCCCAAATCATCATTCCCCACCCGCCAGAAGGCGCGCCAGCGGCAAGCGCGGCGCGGTCGGGCAAAAGGATTTCCGCGCCCTCGCCAGCATGCGTGCTGGCGCGAAGCGCTTGCACCACGGCTTGGCCAATAAACCCATGTCCGCCCACGACACTAATGCGCATCGCGCTTGCCCCGCTGGCGGATCAGCCGCGTAGGTATGCCGCCATAAACCCCAAACGCCGCCAGCCGCGTGCGCACAACAGACCCCGCTGCAATCACGCAGCCACGTTCAATATAAGCGCCGTCCAAAAGAACGCAGTTCGCCCCGATCCAGACATCATCTTCAACCACGATCCCACCGCGAGAGGGTTGAAACCCCTGCGTGCGCATCGGGCGGTCAATATCGTCAAAGGCATGGTTGGTTGCGGCAAAGGTGCAGTTAGCTGCCACCAACACATTGTTCCCAATGGCAATTCCATGCCCCGAATACAGAACGCAGCCGCTGTTGATATAGCTTTGCGTGCCAATAACCACATCCCCAATTCCGCCGACGGGTTTGATTTTGACGAAACTGTCCACCATCGAGCCCGCCCCGATGATCACACGGGTGCCGCGCTGCGATGGCTCGATCTCGGCCATTGGGCTAACCTTTGCTGTGGGGTCGATCAAGACTGTCACAGAATACGCATTTCAGGAATGGCGGTGACAAATTTTGTGCCCAAGTCAGCCAGATCGGCCAGTTGGGTTTGAACCTCGCTGGCAATGTTCCATGGCAAGATCACCACATAATCTGGGCGGTTGGCGCGCAGCGCTTCGGGCGGGCGGATCAGAATATGGCTGCCTGGCAAGAATTTGCCCTGTTTAGAGGCGGCGGCATCGCACACAAACGGCAGTAAATCGGGACGGACGCCCGCAAAGTTCAGCAGAGTATTGCCCTTGGCGGCAGCGCCATATCCCGCAACACTTGCGCCTTTGTCTTTGGCGTCCAGCAAAAACCGCAGCAGCCCGTTTTTCGCCGCTTCGGCGCAGCGCTGCAAACTGTCATAGCTGGTGACGGTGTCCAAACCTTGGGCTGCCTCTAGGGCGATCATTGCCGAAACAGCCCCCGTGTCTGCGTGACTTGCCCCGTTGTGACAGCCGTAAATCCGCAAACTTCCCCCATGGGTCGGCAGGTCTTGAACATCAAACAGACGCAACCCGTGCCTTGCAAAAATCCGCTCCACAGCGGCTAGTGAGAAATAGGAAAAATGCTCGTGATACACGGTGTCAAACTGGTTCCACTGCACAAGCTGCATCAAATGCGGAAACTCTAGGGTAATCACACCTTCGGGTTTCAGCACATTTGTCATACCGCGCGTGACGTCATTAATGTCAGGGACATGGGCATAAACGTTGTTTCCAATCAAAAGATCTGCAGATTTTCCTTGGCTGGCCAGTTCGCCGCCCAATTTGGCACCAAAGAAGTTTTGCAACGTGGGCACGTTTAGGGCCAAGGCCGCCGCCGCTGTGCTGGCCGTCGGTTCAATGCCGATACAAGGGATGTTCAAGGGCAAAAAATTGCGCAGAAGATAGCCGTCATTCGAGGCAATCTCGATCACATGCGACTGCGGCCCAAGGTTCAGCCTTTTGGTGATCATGGCCACGTAATCTGCTGCATGGCGCATCCAGCCCGCCGAGGTTGACGAAAAATACGCATAGTCGCCGTCAAATAATTCGTCAGCGCGGGTGAAGTCTTCGGTTTGCACCAATCGACATTGGGGACAAATGCGCAGACGCAAAGGAAAGTGCTTTTCTGGCGCTGACAGATCTTCGGCCCGCAAATAGGCGTTCGATGGCGGCGCATAGCCCAAATCCAAAATTGGCTCCGTTAGCAAAGCTTGACAGTGGCGGCAGGTGGGTTTTGTCATGAATAGGGCACCACATCTTTCAGGGCGGGAAGGGAATTATCACGATCCGACAGGGCGGCGATGGGCAAAGGCCAAGGGATACCAAGCTGGGGGTCGCCATGGTGTACCCCACCCTCTTGCCCTGGCGCATATTCCGCCGAATGCAGATAATTCAGTTCGGTATTGGGCGCTAAGGTTTGAAACCCATGCGCACAGCCGGGAGCGCAATAGACCATCGTGCGATTTTCAGCGCTGATCTCAAGACCGCACCACTTGCCGAAACTTGGTGATCCTGCCCGCAGATCGACCAGAACGTCGAACGCCGCGCCTGAAACGCAACGGATCAACTTGGCCTCTTGCGGGGTTCCGCGTTGGAAATGCATGCCGCGCAGCGTTCCGCGCAAGGTAGACACCGACAAATTGCCTTGGAGCCAAACCTGCGCAAGACCGTGGCTTGCAAATTCGCGCGGGCAAAAGGTACGCGCAAATGCGCCGCGCGCGTCGGCGACCAGTTCAGGCACAATTTTATAACATCCCATTAGGGGGAGGGGTTCGAAAATCATGCCGCCGCCTCGTACTGCGCGATTTGATCGGCCACAAGGTGCGCGCAGTCTGCGCCTTGAAAAGCGGCGCGATACCATTGCATGGTCTGCCCTACCGCCGTCTCAAACCCCCAGCGCGGCGACCACCCCAACACATGGCGCGCCTTGTCGATTGTCAGCGCAAGCAAGCTGGCCTCATGCGGTTGCCCTTTGGCCCCCACATCTTGCCAGCCGCCAGGCCAATGCGCCTCGGCGGCGGTCAAAAGGGCACGAACGCTGCGCTGCCCGCTGCTGTCAGGGCCAAAATTAAAGGCCGATTGCAGGGCCAGATCTTCTTCCAAATAAAGTCGCTGCGCCAAAAGTCGATACCCCGACAAGGGTTCCAGCACATGTTGCCAAGGACGCGTTGCATCGGGGTTGCGGATCTGAAGCGGGAGGTTTGATTGGCGCGCGCGTATCAGATCGGGGATGATCCGATCTTCGGCCCAATCCCCGCCGCCAATCACATTTCCCGCCCGCGCCGAAGCCACCCGCACGCCGCCGCTGCCAAGGAACGACGTCCGCCAACTAGAGACCAGCAATTCATTCGCCGCTTTTGATGCAGCATAGGGATCTTTGCCGCCCAATGGGTCATTTTCGCGGTAAGGGTGAACCCATTCCAGATTTTCATAGACTTTGTCGGTGGTTACAAAAACCACAGCGCAAAGTTGATCCGATGCCGAGACTGCCGCCAAAAGGTTTGCGCTTCCCATGACATTGGTGTTCCACGTGCCCAAAGGGTCGCGGTAAGATCGGCGCACTAAAGATTGCGCTGCAAGATGGAACACGACATCGGGGCGAAAGTGGCCCACCAACTGCGCGGGCACCGCAGGATCGCGAATATCGCCAATTGTTTCATCCATCCTGTGGCGAAGGCCGGTCTGGATATACAAAGAAGGCCCATCTTCAGGCGGCAAGGATAGCCCCATAACCTGTGCGCCATCGGCCAAAAGCCAAGCGGCCAGCCATGCCCCCTTAAAGCCTGTGTGCCCCGTCACCAGAACGCGCTTGCCCGCCCAAAATTGGGCGTTTTGGGTCATTGGCAAGGGAAGTGTCACGACCAAACCCGCCAAGGAGCTTGGCCCGATGCCCAAATCGATTCCAGCGTTGTGCGATCACGTAGGGTGTCCATCGCCATCCAAAAGCCGCTATGTTTGTAAACGGCTAGCTGGCCATCAGCAGCCAGCGATTCCAGCGGCGCACGCTCCCATGGCATGTGATCGCCCTCGATACGGTCAATCACTTGCGGTTCACACACAAAAAAGCCCCCATTTATCCAGCGGCCATCGCCTTCGGGCTTTTCAATGAAACTGGTCACGCGATCATCTTCAATCTCTAGCGCGCCAAATCTTGCACTGGGTCGCACGGCTGTCACAGTTGCCAACCGCCCACTTTTGGAATGAAAAGC
>CAXNEP010000080.1:0-8307 GCA_964200865.1 Cypionkella sp.
GCAAGCTGGTCGATCCCCGCAATGGGCGCTGTGACTTCGGCAACCGTGGCTGGCCGCGCACCTGACAATTTCAAAATCGTCAACGAAAACTTTGACCAAATCGTTGCTTTGAACATGGCGCAGAACGGCTTTATCGCGGGTATTTCCTCGCAGCGTCCATACGATCAGGGTGTTGCCGAGGCGAAGACTGGCGCACTGGCTTTGATTGGCGAACCAACGCCTCCCTATATCGTTGTGCCACCAGTTAAGGTCGTTCGCAGCAATCTTGCCGAATCCTATAAGACGATCTACCGTGTAGATCTGCCAGCAGATATGGCCGCAGCTTTGGCCAACTAAGGCTTATCGGGGCGCGGTTCACGCCGCGCCCCTTTCTTTTTTGGGAACGAACGCCATGACCGCACCGCTGATCCTTGAGATGACGGACATTGCCAAATCCTTCGGCTCTATTCCTGTGCTAAAGCGTGTGAGTTTCGATCTGCGCAAGGGCGAGGTTCATGCCCTAATGGGTGGCAACGGGGCGGGCAAATCTACACTGATGAAAATCTTGACTGGGGTTTACACCCGCGACGGTGGCACGGTTAAGATCGAGGGGCAGACAGTTGACCTTTCCGGTGCCAAGGGTGCCGAGCGGGCAGGCGTCGCCATGATATTTCAAGAATTCTCGCTGGTGCCAACGCTGACCGTTGCCCAGAATATTTTCCTAAAGCGCGAGCCGCGCTTTGCGGGAACGCCCTTTATCAACGGCGCAGAAATGGTGCGCAGGTCGCGGGCGATTTTGGATGAGTTGGGCGTTGATATTGACCCAGAAGCATTGGTCAGCAGCCTAAGTGTGGGCTATATGCAGATTGTCGAAATCGCAAAGGCGCTGTCGAAAAAGGCGCGGGTTTTGGTGATGGACGAGCCGACCTCTTCGCTGTCGGAATCCGAAACTTCGGCGCTGTTTGAATTGGTGGGGCGGCTGCGCGCGTCTGGCATTTCTATTGTCTATATCTCGCACCGCATGGCAGAAATCCTGTCGCTTTGTGACCGCGTGACCGTGATGCGCGATGGTCAAACGGTGATGACCGAAAATTGCGCAGATCTATCCGTTGCCCGCATTGTCGAAGCGATGCTTGGGGCAGGAAATGCTGCATCTTTCGCCTGGAAAGACCGCAATGTGCCTTCAACCGCACGCCCCGTGGTGCAGGTGCGGAACCTGCGCTTGGCTAAGCGGATCGAAGATGTCAGCTTTGACATTCGCGAGGGTGAAATCGTCGGGCTGGCGGGTTTGATGGGATCGGGGCGCACAGAAATTGCCGAAACCCTATTTGGCCGCCGCAAGGCCGTATCTGGCGAAGTGATCTTTGATGATGCGCCCATTACAAGCCAAGCCGATGCTATCGAACGGGGTATCGCGCTGGTGCCAGAAGACCGCCGCAAGTTTGGGCTGGTTTTGGAACATTCGGTTGGCGCAAACATTATCTTGCCAAACCTGCGCCGCTTTACCCGCCGCCTTTTTGTGCAAGACGACGCCGCATCGAAAGTTGTGCAAGATACGATCAACGATCTGTCGATCAAAACCGATGGGCCAGAAAAACTGTCGCGGCTTTTGTCGGGCGGTAATCAGCAGAAGATCGTCATCGGAAAATGGCTTGTCCGTGCCCCGCGCCTGCTGATTTTGGATGAACCCACAATCGGCGTCGACATTGGCGCGAAATCCGAGATTATAGACACCGTTCGCGCCATGGCTGACAAGGGCACGGCGGTTCTGGTGATCTCGTCCGAATTAGAAGAATTGATGGCGATCAGCGACCGCATTCTGGTCTTGCACAGCGGACGCATCGCCGAAAGCGTGAATCGTCGGGATATAGCGACAGAGGAGGAACTTCATCATGCAATCCAAGGACATAAACACACCGCGCCCGCGCGCGGCGCTGCCTAAGGTTCAATTGCAAAACTACGTCGTCTACATCTTCTTTGCTGTGGTTCTGGCGTTCTTTGCGATTACAATCGGCGATAAGGGGTTCTTGTCGGTGACGAACCTGTTCAACATCGCGCGCACGACTGCGATGATCACGGTGATTGCCGTTGCGATGACCTTTGTAATTTCGGCGGGCGAGTTAGACCTTTCGGTCGGCTCGATTGCGGCCCTATCTGCGCTGACCTGCGGATTGGTGATGCAGGCGGGCTTTGCTTGGCCCTTTGCTGTGATGGCGGGGCTGACGGCAGGTCTGCTCGTGGGCAGCATGAACGGGTTCTTTGTGACCGTGATCGGCATTCCATCCTTTCTTGTCACGCTTGGCATGATGCAATTTGTGCGCGGATTGGATATGCGCATCACCTATACCAACCCAATTGCCATTTCTAACCAGCAGTTCAATTCGATTTTTGGGTCGGGCAGTTTGTTTGGCATTCCGTCTTTGTTGATCTGGTCGGTTGCCGTCGCGCTGCTGGGTTTTGTGGTACTGAAATACACAGGCTTTGGGCGCGAAATTTTGGCCACAGGCGGCAACCGCATGGCGGCTGAATATTCGGGCGTCAATACGCGCCGTATCAAATTCGCAGCCTTCCTTTTGTCAGGCGCTGCGGCTGCGCTTGCGGGATTGCTCTACACCGGTATGATGCAAACAGCGCGGTTTAACTTTGGCGAAGGGGCGGAGCTTATGGCCATCGCCGCGGTTATTCTGGGCGGCACAAGCCTGTTTGGCGGCAAGGGTACCATCCTAGGTACGTTTGCAGGATCGCTGCTGATCGGCACAATCAACAATGGGTTGATCATCATGGGGCTAGATGTGTCCGAGCAAATGATGGTCGCGGGTGGCATCATTATTTTGGCAGTAGCTTTCGGCAAAAAGCCCGCGAACTAACGCGCGATTACTTGCGATTATATTGGAAATTGTTGGTTTTAGACCAGAAGTTAGACTGTTTAGCGAATGTTTTTTACTGCACATTGGCCTATGCTGGGCGCGTTGTCGCGCCCTTCATGGGGGCGTGGATCGAAACCGTAAGCTGGGCAACGCGATTGAACTGGACTTGATGTCGCCCCCTTCAGAGATTGGGTGTTTGCCCTGCTTGCAATGGAAGCACTTTGCACCGGGGAGTGGCAATCAGGGAGGCTTATCTTATAGTTGATTTCAGTGGAATAATAATTGGAGTGAAACTAGCGTTTAAGCCAATGTTGCCAAAACAGGGTTGCTCGGCCCATTTTCTTTTTGGCGGGCTTTATGGCGGATCGAGATAGTCGCCAAGACATTTATTTTTTAAAATCAGAACGTTAAAGGATTAGTTGGAGGCGGGTACCGGAATCGAACCGGTCTTCATGGATTTGCAATCCAGTGCATAGCCTGCCTGCCCACCCGCCAACGGGTTTGAGATAGTCGATGGCGGGGCGGGGTGCAAGTGGGGAATTAGCGTATGGCGCGCGTCTGGTTTGCGGATGGCTTTCGTCCCGACATCGTGGCGGCGGGCAGCGCGCGGTGGTGGAGAGGGCGGTTCTTAGTGTTTGGAATGGGCACTCCCCATCGCTATGCTAAGGTTGCACAGAAAATCCTGCTATCTCCACCAACGGAGGGAAACGCCAATGCGCATCTCAGAATATGAACGAGGTTTTCAAGATGGGATGCGCGAGGCGATCACTTGGCTGCATGACGAAGCTCGCAGAATGAACGACCCCCACGCGTAACGGCTGTTGAACTCTGTTGGCCTGTCGCTGGGAAGCCGACTGAACAGGCCTGATTTGCCCGCGCGCATCGCGCGGCGCTCCCGCCGCGATGCGAACGACCCAGCGCCCAAGGGGGAACCCTAAAAACCAAAAAGGCGCACCCCAATATTAAATTGGTATGCGCCTTTTTGCGTTTCATCCAGATGGAGCGGGCGAGGCGATTCGAACGCCCGACCCTAACCTTGGCAAGGTTATGCTCTACCCCTGAGCTACGCCCGCACCGTCTGGATGAGGGTGAATTAAGGCTTTGCGCGCCCTCCCGCAAGAGGGAAAACGCATGAATTTGACAGTTTTATGATTTTCTGGCGCGGCCCATGATCTGCTGTGCCGCGTCTACAATAGCGTGGGCGATGAAATCCAATTCCGCATCCGTCAGGCGGGTGGGCAGGCGCACATCGCAGGCGCGCATCAGCATGGCGCGGGTTTGGGGCAGCTGCGGCGCGGGGCCAAGAAATTCCCAATTCCAAAAGGCGCGCGCGTTGCCTTCGGACAGGCCAAAGATTTGCACCGTCACGCCGCGCGCCTTGGCAGCGGCTTGGAACGCCATCGCCTGCGCGTCTGACCAATCATCTGACAGGTTGAACTGAATGGAATCGGGGGCGCGCTGCTCGGGCAGCAGGGCGTTTGGAACGGTCAGCCAATCGCAATCGTTCAGCACATCTGCCACACGGTCATGCCCCGCGCGGCCCTTGGCCACACGGCTTTCCAGCGCGGGCAGCTGCGGGCGGATCACGGCGGCGGATAGGTTTTGCATGCGCAAATTATACAGCGGCAGCTTGTTCTGCCAGTGGCAATAGCTGTTTTGCAGGCCCGGATGTTTCTTCCAATTCTGCTCATACGCACCAGACATAATCACCGCGCGGGCGGCGATTTCGGGATCATCGGTAATCATGATCCCGCCTTCGCCTGCGTTGATCATTTTATACGATTGAAAGCTGAAACAGCCCACTTTCCCAATCGTTCCGATATTGCGGCCATGCCATTTTGTGCCCAGCGAATGGGCGGCATCTTCGATCACGGGAATACCGCGCGCATCGCACAGCGCCATGATTGCGTCCATATCCGATGTGTGGCCGCGCATGTGCGAAATCATCACGGCAGCCGCATCGTCCAGTTTGGCGGCAAAATCGGCCATATCAACGCGGTAATTTTCCCCAACCTCGACCAAAACGGGCACACATTCGGCATGAACAATGCTGGATGGCACGGCGGCAAAGGTGAAGGCAGGGATTAAAACCTTGGCCCCGCGCGGAAGGTCCAACGCCTTGAGAGATAAAAACAATGCAGCCGAGCAGGACGAGACCGCCAGCGCATAGCGCGCGCCCAGCAGGGCGGCAAATTCTGCTTCCAGCAGGGCCACTGGCGCGCCTTCTGGCGCGGTATATCGGAACAAATCGCCCGATGTCAGCAAGCGTTCAATCTCTGCCCGCGCCGCATCTGGGATGGGTTCGGATGCATGGACATCAGGGGCTTGGGTGGGGTCGTATTCGCGCGTCAGCAATTGTCCATCTGGGGCCATGATCGCAGCTTTCCTTAAACTGAGTTGTAGATATGCTTAAAGCGTATGGATGTAACATGAAAGTGACAATTGCGACTGTTTCTGACCTGCGGCGATTTGTTGCCCAGTTTGCAACCGTGCAATTGCAGCAAAAGGCGGATAGGGGCTTTGCCCCTCTGTGCCTGCGGCCCATTCACCCCAGGATATTTTTAGAGCAAGGAAGCAGGCAGAATGGTCTGCTGCTTCCTTGCTCTGACAATATCCTCAGGGGGTGAGGAGCGATAGCGACGAGGGGGCGCGAGCGCCCCCTACCACCCCATCCGATCGCGCATCGAATACCATGTCATCGCCCCCACCAGCAAAGGCCAGCGCAGGCCCGCAAGGCCGGGAAAGGCGGGGGGGGCGACCCCTGTCAGCAGATCAAAGCCGTCAGATTGGCCTTGCGCCGCCTGTGCCATAAGTTTGCCTGCCATGGTGGCAAGGGCCACGCCGTGGCCCGAATAGCCAGAGGCGGTTAGAACAGGGCCAAGGCGCGCGGCATAGGGCATACGCGTGGGGGTGATGGCCAGTGTACCGCCCCAAGCATAATCTACCTTTACCCCGCGCAGATGGGGGTAGACTTGAAGCATTGGTTTCATCACCGTGGGGATGATATTTGGAAAGCGGTAACCATAGCTTTCGCCGCCGCCGAACAGCAGGCGGCCATCATCTGACAGGCGCCAGTAATTCACCACAAAGCGGTCATCTGCGACGGCGATGTTTTGGGTCAGGACTTTGGCGGCATCCGCGCCCAAGGGTTCGGTGGCCACAATAAAATTATTGATCGGCATTACGCGGGCGGCGGTTTGGCGCGTCAGCCCCGCCCCATAGCCATTGGTGGCAAGGATGACTGTATCGCAGATCACGCGGCCCTTGTCTGTTTGCACCACGGGTTTTGCGCCTGTAGCGATGTGATGCACGGGGCTGCTGGCAAAGATCTGCGCCCCCGCATCTGCCGCCGCATTGCCAAGGCCGATGCAAAAGTTCAGCGGGTGGATATGGCCTGCGCCGCGATCTATCCCGCCGCCAACATAGGCAGGCGAGGGGACGATGGCGGCGAAATCATCGCCCTTAAGCACCTCTATTTCGCTATAGCCATAATCGCGCGCCAGTTTTTCTGCATAGGACGATTGCTCGGCAAAGCTGCCCATACTGCGCGCGGCATGGGCCACACCGTGGGCGAAAGGCGAGGGGATGTTGTGGGCGGCGATCAGCGATTTTACCAGTGCTTTGGCATCTTGGGACATGTCCCAAAGGCGGCGGGCGCGTTCCATGCCAAAGCGGGCCTCTAGCCAGCCCTGATCTTGGCGCTGTCCGCTGCCCACTTGGCCCCCGTTGCGGCCCGATGCGCCAAAGCCAACGCGGTGCGCCTCGACCACCACCACCGACACGCCTGCGTGGGCCAAATGCAGCGCGGCGGACAGGCCCGTATAGCCCGCACCGATGATGCAGACATCAGCGCGCACTTCGCCGCGCAGGGGGGCAAAATCGCGCGCGCCTATGGCCGTGGCGGCGTAATAGCTGGGGGGGAATTGGCCAGCACGATCATTGGCATAAAGCAGGTTCATCGGTTACACATTCAGCAGCAAATGCTCGCGCTCCCACGGCGAGATAACTTGCAGGAACTCTTTGTATTCATTGCGTTTGACCGAGGCATAGACTTTGCAGAAATCGGGCCCCAGCACATCGACCAGCGCTGTATCGTCTTCCAGTAGATCCAGCGCATCGCCCAGATTGGTGGGAATATCGTCGCTGTCGATATAGGCAGAGCCTGCAAATTCGGGGCGGGGAAGTTTCTTTTCGATCAGCCCCAGATAACCGCAGGCCAAGGTGGCAGCGATGCCCAGATAGGGGTTGCAATCCATACCCGGCAGGCGGTTTTCCACGCGCCGCGCGGCGGGCGATGAAATGGGAATGCGCAGGCCCGTGGTGCGGTTATCGCGCCCCCATTCCAGATTGATGGGCGCTGCAAAATCGGGCACGTAGCGGCGATAGCTGTTCACATAGGGGGCCAGCAGGGCAATCGCCCCCGTCAGGTGGTTTTGCAGGCCAGCAATGAAATGCAAAAACGCCTCGGTTTCGGCCCCACCTTTGACAGAAAAGATGTTCTTACCCGTGCTGCTGTCAACGACAGAGGTATGGATATGCATGGCTGATCCCGGCTCGCCCGCGATGGGTTTGGCCATAAAGGTGGCAAAACAATCGTGCCGCAGCGCGGCCTCGCGGATCAGCCGTTTAAAGAAAAACACATCATCGGCAAGGCGAATGGGGTCGCCGTGGGCGAGGTTTAACTCGATCTGGCCCGCGCCGCCCTCTTGCAAAATGCCGTCAATCTCTAGCCCCTGCGCCTCGGCGAAATCATAGATATCGTCGATCACCTTGCCATATTCATCGATGGCGGAAAGAGAATAGGCCTGTTTGCCCGCCGCGCGCCGCCCGCTGCGCCCCATGGGCGGAATAACGGGCTGGTTCGGGTCGATATTGCGGGCGGTTAGGAAAAACTCCATCTCGGGCGCGACCACGGGTGTCCAGCCTTGCGCGGCGTAAAGGCCCATGATGCGGCGCAAAAGGTTGCGCGGCGCAAAGGGTACCAGATTGCCCTGCTGATCTTTGGCATCATGAATGACTTGCAGCGTGACATCGGCCGTCCACGGCGCGGCGGTGGCGGTGGTAAAGTCAGGCTCTAGAATCATATCGGGTTCGGTAAAGGCATCGAACGGATTATCGGCCCATTCGCCCGTGATGGTTTGCAAAAAGATCGAGTTGGGCAGGAAATAATTGCCTTGGGTGGCAAATTTCGCCGCTGGCATCGCCTTGCCGCGCGCCACGCCTGCGATATCGCCGATCACGCATTCTACCTCGTCCACGCGGCGGCCTGCGATGAATTCGCGGGCAGCTTTGGGCAATTGGTCAGTCCATTTAGACATGTTCACACCGTTTTGGGGGTTAGCCCCCAGCCCGTGTTTGGGCTAAGGGTGTCTTTAGGCGGCGGTTTTTGGGCGCGCTTTGGATTTGAAGAAATCGGCAATGCGCGCCGCCATAGGGCCGCGATCAAGGGGTTCCGCCAACC
>CAXNEP010000081.1:0-8306 GCA_964200865.1 Cypionkella sp.
TTGGGTCATTCCCGTGGCCATTGGCGTTATTGGTTGGAAATGGATGTATAACGGCTATTTCGGCCTAATCTCGGGCCTGTTGCAGGAATTTGGCCTGATCGAAGACCGCGTCGCCCTGCTGGCCACCAAAACCAGCGCGTTCTATTCGGCCGTTGTTACCGATGTTTGGGTTGGCACACCTATGGTAACGCTGTTCTTTCTGGCCGCGATGCAAGGCGTCAGCCGCGATTTGTACGAGGCGGCTTGGGTCGATGGCGCGGGGCGTTGGTATCGCTTTCGCCGCATCACCATTCCGCAGATTATGCCCGTTATCGTATCGATGGCGCTGCTTTCGGCAATATGGACATTCAACAGCTTTGAAATCATCTGGATCCTAACCGAAGGCGGGCCGCGCGGGGCCACCACAACGCTGATTATCGACACCTACAAGGTTGCCATTTCCAGCCAACGCTTTGGCGAAGGGGCCGCGCGCGCCGTGGTGATCGTGGCGCTGCTGGCGCTGTTTTCGCTGGCGTATCTTTATTTCTTAAACCGCGTGAACCGCCATTATGGGGCGAAATAGCATGATGATTGATCGTCTGAACATCTGGCAAAAGATCGGGCTGTATATCGCCACGTTTTTCTTTTTGCTGTTTATCTTGATGCCCTTTATCGAAATGTTTCGCGTCAGCCTGCGGCCCATGTCGCATCTGATGACTGCAGATTTCACGTGGTGGTCGGATGATTTTTCATGGCAAGCCTACCGCGATATGTGGATCACGGTGCCGCTTTTGGGGCGGTATATCTTCAATTCTGTTTTCATCGCGCTGTGCGTCACTGTGGCGACAATGGTTGTGGTGGTACCCGGTGCTTATGCCTATGCGCGGCTGGAGTTTCCGTTCAAGGCGCTGTCATTGGGCGGGTTTTTGGCTGTGAATATGTTCACGGGCGCGGTGCTGCTGATCCCACTGTACCGCGTTCTGCGCCAGCTTAGCCTTTTGAACACCTATTGGGCGATGATCATTCCAGGCGTGGCCTTTCTTATCCCCACAGGCATTTGGCTGCTGCGTTCCTATCTGGAAAAGATCCCGCGCGAATTGGAAGAGGCCGCTTATGTCGATGGTGCATCGCGCCTCTACACCCTGCGCCGCGTGGTTATTCCGCTGGCCGTTCCGGGCATGATCGTGGTGTCGACCTCGGTCTTTATTGGGGCCTATGCGCAGCAATTTCTATTCGCCATCACCTTCAACAATGTACGCGAATTGCAGCCCCTGCCTGCGGGCTTGTTCGAATTTATCGGGTATCAGGACACAACATGGAACGAGATGATGGCCGCCGCCCTAACAGGCGTGCTGCCCGTTCTGGTGTTCTTCCTGTTCCTACAGAAATACCTCGTCGCTGGTCTGACAGCGGGCGCGGTGAAAGAGTGACAGTCAGACATCCAACAAAAAGGGAGACTATGATGACATCTATTAAGACACTAACCATAGCAGGTGCCCTGCTGGCAGGCACGGCCCTGTCCGCGCAGGCACAAGAGCTGCATTTCATTATGTGCGGCGGCGAAGTGCGCCCTGCTGACCAAAAGGTAATCGATACTTTCATCGCCGAAAATGCAGGCGTGACCGTGAATATGGAAGCGGTGGAGTGGGGCACCTGCCAAGATAAATCTATGCAATTGGCCGCCGCTGGCGATGCGCCTTCCATCGCCTATATGGGCTCGCGCACGCTGCGCCAATTGGCCAAGAATGATTTGATCGTGCCCGTCACCTTTACCCCCGAAGAAGAGGCGATGTATCAGCCGGGCGTTCTGTCAACCGTGTCTTCGGGCGGGCAGTATTGGGGCATTCCGCACGCCTTTTCGACCAAAGCGCTGTATATCAACTGCACCGTGGTCGAGGCCGCAGGCGCAGAATGCAAAGCGCCCGCAACATGGGCCGATCTGGTGGCGCTGGCCAAAACCGTGACCGACAATACCGATGCTGCTGGCATTGGCATTGCGGGCAAGGATTTTGACAACACGATGCACATGTTCCTTGATTTCCTGTATTCCAACGACGGGCTTGTGTTTGACGCAAGCGGCGCGCCCGCGCTAGACAGCCAAGCCACCCGCGAAACCCTGCAACTGTACGCAGACCTGCTGCCCAACATGCAATCTGGCCCGACCGAGTGGGAACGTGACCAGATGAAAGACCTGTTCAACGATGGCCAGATCGCAATGTATGTCACAGGGCCATGGGGCAAAGGCCAGCATGCTGAAAAAGTGCCAAACCAGTTGATCGTGCCTATTCCGCACGGCCCATCGGGGGATTCGGGCACCATCCTAATCACCGACTCGATTGCGGTGTTCAAAGGCACGGGCCATGAAGAGCTGGCCACGAAACTGGCCAAGGCGCTGACCTCGGGCGAAGCGCAGTATGATCTGGACAGCAGCTGGGGTCTAACCCCCATTTTGGATTACGAAAAGATGGGCATGAGCGATGTCTACTACAAGGCCGATCCATGGCCTGTATTTGTGGCTGGCATCTCGACGGGTGGGCCAGAGCCTATGGTCGAAGACTTTAAATCGCTGCAAGCGGTGTTCACCAACATGGTGCAAGGCATCATGCTGGGCGAAGGTTCGGTGGATGAACTTGTCACCGCCGCTGGCGAAGAACTGGCCGCCGTGCGCTAAAATTCGGGGGGCGCGGACTGCCGCGCCCCCTTTCTTTCATGGATGGGTTTTCACTATGGCCACGCTGGAACTTTCCGCCCTAACCAAATCTTTCGGCACGGCGGCGGTGCTGCATGGCATTGATTTGGCGGTGCGCGACCGTGAATTTGTGGTGTTTGTTGGCCCATCGGGCTGCGGCAAATCCACCCTATTGCGCATTATCGCAGGTTTGGAAGAGGCCAGCACAGGACGCATATTGATCGACGGCGTGGATGTATCGCGCGCCGCCCCCGTCGATCGCGGCATAGCCATGGTATTTCAATCCTATGCCCTTTATCCACATTTGACGGTGTTTGAAAACATCGCCTTCCCCTTGCGTGTGGCCCGCCTGCCCGAGGCGGAGGTGCGCCAAAAGGTTGGCCGCGCGGCAGATATTTTGCAACTGAATGACAAGCTAAACCTGAAGCCCGGCCAGCTTTCTGGCGGGCAGCGCCAGCGCGTCGCCATTGGCCGTTCGATCGTGCGCAACCCCAAAGTGTTTTTGTTTGACGAGCCGCTGTCTAACCTTGACGCAGCCCTGCGCGGCGAGATGCGGGTCGAACTGTCGGCCCTTCAGCGTGATCTTGATGCCACGATGATTTACGTGACACATGACCAAATCGAAGCGATGACCATGGCACACCGTATTGTGGTCTTAAACCAAGGCCGCATCGAGCAATTCGGCACGCCGATGGAACTATATCATCACCCCGCCACCCGCTTTGTCGCCACCTTTATCGGCCAGCCCAATATGAATCTTTTGCCTGCCACGGTGGTGGGCACGGGCAAGGATGGGCTGACAGTTGACATCGCAGGCGGGGCGCGCATGACCCTACCTGTCGCATTTGGCGCGGCACAAAAGGGCGATGCTGTCGAGGTGGGGATACGCCCCGAAAACCTGCGCCTTGGTGAAGGGTTGACGATGAAACTGCGCGTGCTGGAACGCTTGGGCGGTACGGCCATTTCTTATGGCGTCACCCAATCAGGGCAAAAGATCTGCGCGGCGCTGGCGGGCGATAGCCCTGTGCGCGAAGGTGAAGACATCGGCCTGACCTTTGTGCCAAGTGACGCCCATGTGTTTGACAGTGCAGGCCGCGTGATGCGCCGCCTTGCAGCCCCTGCCCTCGCGGCCTAACCCCAAGGAGGGACGAAATGCGGATTGTCACATCAGGAATGGGCCTGCGCGCAGGCCATGTTCTGAACACCCTTCTGGCCGAAATGCCCGAGGCAAAGGTCGTGGGGTTTTACGACCCTTTTCCCACGCATCTGGATATGCTGGGCGGGGATATTCCGCGCTATGACAGTATCGAGGCGATGCTATCTGAGGCCAAGCCTGACCTTTATTGCGTCTTTTCCCCAAACGTCTTTCACCTTGACCAAATCCGCATCGGGCTAGAGGCGGGCGTTCAGATTTTCACTGAAAAGCCCGTGGTGATTTCTATCGAAGAAACGCTGGAACTTGCCCGCCTTTTGTCAATCTATGGCGGGGCTGCGCGCGCGATGGTGGGGCTGGTGCTGCGCTATTCACAGCACATGGTCGATTTGCGCCGCGCTATGGCCGAGGGGCAGCTTGGCGAGATTGTTAGCCTAGAGGCTAACGAACATATCGCCCCGTACCACGGCGCATTCTTTATGCGCGACTGGCGGCGAAAAACGAACCTTACAGGCGGGTTTATGTTGGAAAAATGTTGCCATGATTTGGACATTTACAACATGATCACTGCATCGCGCCCTGCGCGCGTCGCCTCATTCGGGGGGCGCAAAAGCTTTGTGCCCGCCTATGCCCCCGCCTCTAATGCCGAGGCAGAAATTTTCCATGTGAAGAAATCGGTTTGGGAATCGACCGATGATCCCTTCCGTTCGGACGGCGATATCATCGATTTTCAGACCGCGATATTGCAATATGAAACAGGCAGCAGTCTTGCCTTTCACACCAACCTGAACGCCCCAGACGAGCATCGCCGCTTTTGCGTGATGGGCGCGCGCGGCATGGCCGAGGGTGATTTTGTGCGCGGGTTTTTGCGCGTGACCGCGCGCGACGGGCGCAGGCTGGCAGACTATGATTACACCACCGGCGCAGCCACCAAAGGCGCGCATTATGGCGCAGATGCCATGATGTGCCGCGATATTGCGGCCTATATGCGCGGCCAATCGGCGGGCCTGCCTGTATCGATTTTGGACGCGATGGAAGCAGGGATTGCCGCGCTTGCGCTGGACAGCGCACGCCAGACTGGGCAGGTGGTGGATTTGGCGGAAACTTGGGCACAACTCGACGCTTACGGCTTGCGCGGATGAGCGCGCTTGCCCCCCAAGCTGGCCAACATATGGCCGCCGAGATTGACCAGATCCCAGCCGTGTTTGCGGCCGCATTAGGGCAGGCGGTGCACGTGCCAAATCTGCAATCCCTCCGCGCCTTCTACACGGTGGCGCGCGGATCATCCGATGCAGCCGCCAACATCCTAAGCTATGAATTCATGCGCGAGACTGGCCTGCCGATGACATCGCTGCCGCCATCGATCTTTTCACTGGGTGGCGGGGTACGACTGGATGGATCGGCGGTGCTTGTGGTCAGCCAATCGGGGGCAAGCCAAGATTTGGTCGCATCCGCACGCGGCGCGGCGCAGGCGGGTGCATGGGTTTTGGCATTGGTCAATGCCCAAGGCAGTGCAGTCGAAGAGGCTGCAGAAGCAACGCTGCGCATTTGCGCGGGGCCAGAATTGGCCGTGCCTGCCACCAAATCGGTTGTCGGGGCGATTGCGGGCGGCATGGCGCTATTGGGGCATTTGCGCCCAGACTATGCGGTACGGGCGCAAATCGCGGCCAAGGGTTTTGCTGCGCTGCAAGGGGCCAGCCTGCCGCAAGCCGCAGCCCTGCAAGCGGCGCTGCTGCGCGCACGCCATGTCTATGTGATTGGCCGCGATACGGGCTTTGGCGCGGCGCAAGAACTGGCGCTAAAGCTGAAAGAATGCTGCGCCCTGCATGCCGAAGCCTATTCCAGCAGCGAGGTGCTGCACGGCCCGCTGCAACTGGCCACCAACCCGTTGTTGATTATCATTTTGGATACCGAACAAGAGGATGTTCAAGACAGTCTAAACACCGCACAGGCGCGTTTTACTGCGGCGGGCGGCGCGGTATTTCGCCTGCGCCCATCGGATGTGGGCGCGCGCGGACTTACCCCTGCCGCTGCGGCGGCGGCGCT
The DNA here is from genome assembly GCA_964200865.1 of Cypionkella sp. Taxonomy (GTDB): domain Bacteria; phylum Pseudomonadota; class Alphaproteobacteria; order Rhodobacterales; family Rhodobacteraceae; genus Cypionkella. Next base: position 5,868 of record CAXNEP010000081.1, read on the forward strand.
GCTGTGCCTGACGTATCCCCTTGCCCTGCACTGCGCACTTGCCCTAGGGCTGAACCCAGACCAGCCCGCCACCCTATCCAAAGTGACCCAAACCAGATGACGCAATTGACCCAAACCGCAACATGGCGCGAAATACACGCCCAGCCCAATATCTGGCGCGAATGGGGCGCTACGTTGGATGTCGCAGGCTTGCGGGCATGGATCGCGGCGCAGGGGGCGGATGAGGTTTGGCTTTGTGGCGCGGGCAGTTCTGCCTATATTGGCGAGATTGTTGCGGCGGGGCTTGAGGGGGCTAATGGCCCGCGCATTCGCGCAATCGCCACCACCGATATCGTGGCCCGCCCCCATGCGTTTTTGCGCGGTTCAAGGCGGGTGGTGATTTCGTTTGGTCGGTCTGGAAATTCAGCGGAATCGATTGGCCTGTTGGATGCGCTTGATGCGCTGGCCCCAGATTGGCCGCGCCTGAACATCACCTGCAATGGCGCGTCCCATATGGCGCAGCGCGCAGGCTGCACGGTGGTCGTGCTGCCCGAGGCCTGCCATGATGCGGGCTTTGCCATGACCTCTAGCTTTTCCACTATGCTGCTAACGGCGCTTTCGCTGCTGGATTTGGGCCTGCCTGCGGGTGCAGCGCCTACCCATTGGGCCGCGTTGGCGGATGATTTGGGCGCGCTTTTGCCCCAATTCGCAAGCAATGCGCAATCCATACGCCGCCCGCAGCGCGCGGTGTTTCTGGGCTCTGGCGCGCTGACCTTTGCTGCGCGCGAGGCGGCGTTAAAGGTGATGGAGCTGTCGGCAGGCCAAATTCCCGCGTTGTGGGATTCTGCGCTGGGCTTTCGTCATGGGCCGAAAAGCTTTGTGGATGAAACCACCGATATTTGGCTATTCCAGTCACAAGATGCCCAGACCGCTGCCTATGAGCGCGATCTGGCAGGCGAACTTACCCAGCAGTTTCCAGCCAGCACCCTGCACTTGCCCAGCCTTCCTCGCCCGCATACCGATGCTTGGGCTGCCCCACAGTATGTCGCATTGGGACAAATCTTGGCAGCGGTTTGGTCAGACAGTTTAGGGTTGCATGTGGATGATCCGTTCGCGGGTAAAGGCACCTTAACACGGGTCGTCTCAAACGTAAGGCTGCACCCAGCGGTGCCGCGATGATTACAGCGGGCATTGATCTGGGCGGCACCAAGATCGAGGCGCAAGTCTTTGATCACGCATGGCAACTGGCCGCGCGCCAGCGTTGGTCCACACCAAAATCATATCCCGATCTGGTGCAGGCCATGGCGGGTGCTGTCGCGTGGTGCGAAGGGCAATCGCGCGCGGGCCTGCCCGTGGGCGTTTCCGCCGCTGGCCTGATTAACCCAGCCACAGGCCTTGCGTTGACAGCAAATTTGGCCGCGTCGGGCAAACCCTTTCCCGCCGATATTGCCAGTGCGGCTGGGCGGCCCATTGCATGGATCAACGATTGCCGCGCGCTGGCCCTGTCCGAGGCGCGCTTTGGCGCGGCACAAGGCTTTGACCCTGCCCTTGCGCTGATTTTTGGCACGGGCCTTGCGGGGGGCGTGGTGACGGGCGGGCAGATCATGCGGGCCTATGCGGGGCTGGGGGGCGAATTTGGCCATTTCCCGCTGCCAGCGGGCCCGATGATCGCGCACGGCTTGCCCGTTCTGCCCTGCGGTTGCGGACGGATGGGTTGCACCGAAACGCTGCTGTCGGCACCTGGACTTGCCCGTATTGCAGCCCATGTCACGCAGCGCGCCTTCACGCCCGAAGATGTGATCGCAGGGCGCAACACCGATGCAGGCCTGCAAAAGGCTTGGGCGATCTGGCTGGAACTGGCCTGCGACTTTCTGATTACTCTGTGCTTTACCATCGACCCAGCCGTGATCGTCATCGGCGGCGGTTTGTCCAATGCCCCGAACTTGGGCGATGATCTATCCCGCGCATTGCAAGGTGCGACGTTGAAAGATTTCGCCATCCCCCCCATACGCTTGGCCCAAGGCGGGGATGCATCTGGCGCGCGCGGTGCCGCCTATGCGGCTTGGCACGAGGGGCAAGTATGACACAAATCCTGCGCCGCATCATCGCCGAAAATCGGGCAGGCCGCTGCGCCGCTATTCCTTCGGTCTGCTCGGCCCATCCTGCGGTAATCGAGGCGTCTTTGCGGTTGGCCAAATCATTGGACGCGCCCATTGTGATCGAGGCGACATCGAACCAAGTCAACCAAGATGGCGGCTATACGGGCATGACCGCGCCCGATTTCATAAGCTTTGTCAGTGGTATAGCGCAAAGCGCAGGGGCCGCGCCGCAAAGAATCGTCTTTGGCGGCGATCATCTTGGCCCGCAAGCATGGCGCGCGCAACCTGCAGCGGCGGCTATGGAAAAGGCGCGCGATTTGGTGGCAAGCTATGCCGCAGCAGGCTTTACCAAGTTGCACCT
>CAXNEP010000082.1:0-8299 GCA_964200865.1 Cypionkella sp.
CAGCAGGCCACCCTTCTGTGAACTCGCTGCGTGAATAAGATTATGCTTTTTGCCGACTTTCCCAAGAAGACGGCACCGATTGATGCCAACACAGTCGTGCCCTAGGTATCATCCGCCGCCCGCCCCAAATGGCCCGCGATATTTTCAAAATCAAAGAAATGATCAATAGCAAGCGCCGCCGCGCCACGGCCCCAAAGATCGTCTTTGGTGTCAAATTCGATGTCACCATGCGGAAGCAAAAGATATTGCTCAAGTGCTGACCTAATCGCCGTAACGAAATCCTGCCCAAAGCCTAAAGTCTCGCCGCCGATAACCAGTGCATCGGGATCAATCATCTGTGCGATAATTGCAATTTGGGTGCCAATTTCATGGCCAATCTCTGCAAGCAATGCATGCGTCGCTGGATCTCCCTGCGCTATCGCCGCAGCGATATCAGGATGGTTCACGCCCAGCGCCTGCCAGCGCTGCGTTACACTGGCGGTTGTGTAGCTGTCACCAATGGTTTGCGCGCCTGCTTTGGATAACAAATTTGGCGAAAAGCCAATTTCGCCCGCGCGAAAATGCGCGCCGCGGTGAATTTTCCCGTTGACGACAAGGCCTGCCCCAATACCTGTGCCCAGAACAATGGCCAGCACAGTTTGTTTACCCCGCGCAAGCCCGAACCTGCGATGCGCGATAGCATAGGCATTCACGTCATTATCGATCCAAACAGGATGGCCAATCCGTTCGGAAATGATCGAGGCAAACGGCACATCGGTCTTTAAAATGCGCTGCTCGCTGGAAACAGAACCCCGCACCACATCTACAAAACCTGGCAGCGCAATTCCAACACCGATAAGTTTCTTTGCGCGGCTGCGCGCGTCGGGCAGAAATTCTGCAACCATATCTGCGATATGATCTGCAATTTCTGCAATTCCAACATTGTGAAATTTGCGCCGCGCAGATGCAATTTCGGTGGCGGCAAGGTCTGTCAGCACCCCAACAAGCCCGTCTTCCGACAGCTTCATTCCCACAGATAAGCGCGCATCAAAATTAATTGCCAACGGTATGGGTCTGCGCCCGCCATTGCTTTTGCCTGCCTCAAGTTCGCGGATCAACCCATCCAAGATTAGCTCTTGGGTCAGCGCGGTCACCGTGCCTGGGCTAAGGCGCGCCTCTGCCGCCAATGCGCGGCGGCTGGCAGGCCCCGATTGCAGCAAGATGTTTAGCAGCAACCGCGTGTTGATCGCCCGCGACGTCGCCTGATCGCCCTTTAGGTTCACCATTTATGCCTTTTGCAGCCAGAATCTTGCCATTTATACCGCAAACTGGTGACGCGAAGCTGCGTTTCGTGCAAGCGCAAACTAAGTTTGTTTAGTGAACAAAGTATTGACACAAATTAACTTCGGTGAAATGTTCGCCCAACTTGGACGAATCTTTTGGGGCGGTAGATGGAAATTTTTGTCAGCACGCAGGCACAGACATGGGTTCGCACGGCCCATTCGGATCGGCCTGCAACCGCCACGCTGTCTTTGGGCCGCGAGTTAGTGGCCGACTTTAAGGGCTTTGGCGTTTGCTTTAATGAATTGGGCTGGAAGGCCCTGTCAGCCTTGGGCGAAAATGCCAAGGCCGAGGTGCTGCAATCGCTTTTCTCAGACAGCGGGTTAAACCTGAATTATTGCCGTATCCCTATGGGCGCGAACGATTATTCGTTGGATTGGTATAGCCATAACGACACCGATGGCGATCTTGCGATGCAGCATTTTTCCATCAAACGCGACCATCAATTACTGATCCCCTATCTGCGCGCCGCGCAGGCGGCACATGGCGCGCCGTTCACGCTATTCGCCTCGCCATGGTCGCCGCCCGCATGGATGAAAACGCATAAGACCTTCAACTATGGCACCCTGATCTGGCAACCTGAATATCTGACTGCGTATGCAGATTATTTTGTGCGCTTCATTCAGGCCTATGCCGCCGAAGGCATTCGCATCGACGCGGTTCATGTGCAAAACGAACCGGATTCCGATCAGAAATTCCCGTCTTGCTTGTGGACGGGGGCGAAACTTGCGGCGTTTATCCGCGACTATCTTGCGCCTGCCTTTCAAGCTGCGGGTTTGGATACGCAAATCTGGCTGGGCACAATCGAGCGCGCCTCGTTTAACGATTGGATCGCCCCCAGCCTGTTAGACCCCGAAACCGCCAAGCTGATTTCTGGTGTTGGCTTTCAATGGGCGGGCAAGGGCGCGGCCCTTCGCACGCGGCAGGTGGCCCCAGATTTGCCCATTATCCAAACCGAAAACGAATGCGGTGATGGGCAGAATACATGGGATTACGCCCATTATGTTTTTGATCTGATCCGTCATTATCTGGGTTTGGGCGCACAGGCCTATGTGTATTGGAATGCCGTTTTGGAAGAAGGCGGCATCAGCACTTGGGGATGGAAGCAGAATTCGCTGTTCACCGTAGATACCGCAGCGCGCACCTATACCCCGCGCCCTGAATACTATGTTCTCAAGCATTTCGCCCAATATCTTTGCCCCAACGCACGCATCATCGAAGGTGTAGGCAGCATGTCGGGCAATGCGGTGATCTTTGCCTTGGCCGATGGCCGCCAGATGGCGGTTTTGCAAAACCCACTGGAAACCGAAGTGACCGTCGCCGTCGATCTGGCGGGAAAAACCGCAAACATTTCGCTACCCCCACGCTCTTTTGCCACGGCGATTGCCTAGGCGGGGCCAAATTCAACCAATGATCTGGGAGGATCACATGAGCACAAAATTCAACCTATTCTGCGCCACCTCGACCGCTGCGCTGTTTGCCTTTGTTTGTGTTGCGCAGGCCGATACAGTTGTGCGCGTGCTGCGTGCCGCCACGGGCAATGATGCGCAGACTGCGCTTTATGAAACAATGGCCACCGAATACGAGGCGGCGCATGCGGGCGTCGATGTTCAGTTTGAATTCATCGACAACGAAAGCTTCAAGCAAAAACTGCCCACCATGCTGCAATCGGATCAGCGCCCAGATCTGTTCTACAGCTGGGGCGGCGGGGTGTTGCAAGAGCAGGCCGAAGCGGGCTTTTTGGAAGACATCACCGATAAGGTAGGCGGCGAATGGGCTGGCGAATATTCGGCAGCGGGCGTTGCGGCCTTTACAGTGGATGGCAAAGTTGTGGGCGTGCCGACCAGTGCCAGCGATGTGGGATTTTGGGCCAACCGCGATCTGGCGGCAAAGGCTGGCATCGATCTGGACGCAATCAAAACTTGGGCTGACCTTTTGGCCGCCGTTGATGCAGCAAAGGCCGCAGGCGTCACGCCCATGGTGGTGGGCGGCAAAGACAAGTGGCCGCTGCATTTCTACCTTGGCTATTTGGCTGTTCGCATCGCTGGCAAAGACGGTTTTGCAGCGGCCATGGCAGGCGAAGGGGACGGTTTTGCAGCCACCGCCTTCCTAGAGGCTGCAAATCAGTTCAAGGCGCTGGTGGATAAAGAGGCGTTCCAGCCGGGGTTTATGGACACCGACTATGGCACCGCAAGCGGCATGTTTGGCGATGGCAAGGCCGTGTTTCACCTGATGGGCGATTGGGATTACGGCGCATCGCGTGGCCAGTCTGCATCGGGTCAGGGCCTGACGGATGCGCAACTGGCCTTGGTACGCTTCCCCGCCGTAGATGGCGGCGCAGGCGCTGCAACCGATACATTCGGCGGCATCAACGGCTGGGCCGTAGCCAAAGGCGCAAGCCCAGAAGCGTTAGATTTCCTGCGCTGGATGAACAACAAAGACAACCAGTCGCGTGAAGCGGCCCAAGGGTTCTATATCCCTGTTGCAATCGGGGCTGACGCTGCCGTGGTCAACCCGTTTTTCCAGCAAATCTCGGCCAGCCTTGCTGCGTCGCAGTTCCACCAGATCTTCCTAGATCAGGCTTTGGGCGCAGATGTTGGGGCCACGTTCAACGATGCGTCGGCTGACCTTGCTTCGGGTGCCATCAGCCCCGAAGACGCGGTTGCCGCAATCCAAGAAGCTTGGAGCATGAAGTAACCCGCAAAACCAAAGGCGCGGGCGCAATATGTGCCCGCGCAAGCTTCATCAACCACGGGAGGGGTTGCGATGGCTTCTGGAACGCTTCGATCACAAGGGTGGGCGCGTAAACTGCGGCTGGGGGGGCCAAGCTCGACCGTGCTGATCATGCTTCCACCCGCACTTATACTGTTCACATTATTTGTGATTTTGCCCCTGATAGATGCCGCTTATTACAGCCTTTATGACTGGAATGGCTACGGCACACCGACCGACTATGTGGGCACCGAAAACTTTACCAAAGCCGCCAATCATTCGGTATTTCATCGCGCAATCTTGAACACGCTTATTGGCCTTGGCGTGGCGATCCTTATCCAAATGCCGCTGGCGCTGGCCCTTGCGATTGCCATTTACAAAAACTCATGGGTCAACACAGTGTTCCGCTTGGTGTTCTTTGTGCCCTTTATTCTGGCCGAAGTCGCCACTGGCCTGATCTGGAGCTTTGTCTTTGACGGCAACACAGGTCTAGCGGCAGGCTTGGCCAATATCATGGGCACCGAGCCGTTCTTTGTTTTGGCCAGCCGCGATTATGCGTTCTACGCGATCATGGCGGTGGTTGTGTGGAAATACTTTGGCTTTCACATGATGATCTACATCGCCGCCCTGCAAAGCGTGCCAGACGAGCAGATTGAGGCTGCCAAGATCGAGGGGGCAAAGCGCGGTCAGATCATCTGGCATGTGCTGATCCCTGGCATCAAGCCTGCACTGATGGTGTCAGGCTTTTTCGCGGTGATCGGGTCGTTGCAACTGTTTGACGTGATCTTGCCGCTCACAGGCGGGGGGCCGTCGAACACCACACATACCGTAGTCAGCTACCTATACAGTTTCGGTCTGCTGCGCCTGAACTACGGCTTTGGCAGCGCAGTTGGTGTGATGCTGTTCGTCGCCGCCGTTGTGGTGGCTGTGGTTTATCAACGGCAAATGAACAAGGGGGCGGCGCAATGAAAACCTCTCACTTTCTGGCAGGTTTGGGAAAGACCGCCTTTTTATCCGTGGCCAGCATCTTTGTTTTGGTGCCAATGGCGGTAACCGTTCTGGGCGGGTTCAAAAGCAACGGGGATTTGCGCGAAAACCCCTTTGGCCTACCGCAGGTTTGGGATTTTAGTTTCTTTTCTGACATCCTGTCACAACCCAGTTTCTGGGCCTATCTTGGCAATTCGCTGGTCATCTCGCTGGGGTCGGTGGTGATGACCATCATCGTGGCGGGGGCTGCGGCCTATGTCTTTGCGCAGATCAGGTTTTTCGGCAGCCGAATGCTGCAATCTTATCTGCTGCTGGGGCTGGTGTTTCCCTTTGCCACCGCAATCTTGCCCTTGTTTATCAAGGTGCGGGACTTAGGGCTTTTGGATACCTACTGGGCGGTGATATTGCCGCAAACCGCCTTTGGTACGGCGCTGGCGATTTTGCTGTTCAAAACCTTTTTTGAACAACTTCCGCGCGAAATGTTCGAAGCCGCTTATGTCGAAGGCTGCGGTTACATCCGCTTTTTCTGGCAATTCACACTGCCCCTGTCGACCCCGATCATCGCCACCGTTGGCACCTTTGTGTTCGTCAACAGCTGGAACAACTTTTTGCTGCCGTTGATCGTGCTCAATGACCGCGACCTTTACACGTGGCCCTTAGGCATCATGCAATTTCGCGGTGAATACGTCACGGAATGGAACCGCACTTTGGCGTTTATCACGCTGACCATTGTTCCTGCCGTGGTGTTCTTTCTTGCCGCACAAAAATACATCGTCGCCGGCCTGACCGGCGGGGCCGTCAAGGGCTAAGGCCCGTTCATCATAGGGATAAAAACTATGGCAAAAGTAGAAATCAAAAGCTTGGTAAAGTCCTTCGGCACGGTTTCCGTTATCAAGGGCATCAACATCGACATTCCCGATGGGTCGTTCACCGTTTTGGTTGGGCCGTCGGGCTGCGGCAAATCCACCTTGCTGCGCCAGATTGCGGGGCTGGATATGCCAACGTCCGGCAGCATCATGATTGGTGATAGGGATGTGACCTTTGAAGAACCGTCAGATCGCGGCATTTCGATGGTGTTCCAATCCTATGCGCTGTTTCCGCATATGACGGTGCGCCAGAATGTTGAATTTGGTATGAAACTGGCTAAAGTGCCCGCCGAAGAACGCGCAAAACGTGTGGCAAACGCCGCCGCCGTGTTGCATCTGGAACCGCTACTTGATCGCAAGCCTGCAGCACTTTCGGGCGGGCAGCGCCAGCGCGTGGCGATTGGCCGCTCGATCGTGCGCAATCCGCAGGTGTTTTTGTTTGACGAGCCTTTGTCAAACCTTGATGCCGCACTTCGCACCCAAATGCGGGTAGAGCTGGCGGCCCTGCACAAAAAGCTAAAGGCCACGATGATTTATGTGACCCATGATCAGGTCGAGGCGATGACCTTGGCCGATCAGATTGTGGTGCTGAACGCAGGCCATGTCGAGCAAATCGGCAGCCCAAGCGAGCTTTATGAACGCCCGCAAACCGAGTTTGTCGCCACCTTCATCGGCTCACCCAAGATGAACCTTCTAAAAGGGCGCGCCGCCGAGGCGGGCAAAGCAGCCACCATCGGCGTTCGCCCAGAACAGATCAGCATCGGCCCAGATGGCATGTGGGAGGCAAAGCTGGCCTTTGTCGAATATCTTGGCAATGAAAACATCATCTATCTGGACAGCGAGTTTGGGCAGGTGATCGCGCGTGCGGCAGCGGCGGTAGACACGCCGTTCGGGTCAACCGTGCGCTTTGGCTATAGCCCCCAAAACGTGCACCGTTTTGGGGCTGACGGGCAGCGCGTGGCCTAGCCCCAGCTGCCCAAGGAAGAGGCCAAGCGCAGTTGCCTCCCTAATGCAATGCCCGGCCTCGTAAGTTTGGAGAGAAGAATGACACAGCCCAAAAGGCAACCCAGCCTGCGCGCTGAGCAAACCTTTGCCAGCCTGCCCGCGCTAAAGGCCGAGAGCACGCATATCGTGGATGCAAACGGCCAAATCGTAACTCTGCGCGGCACCAATATTGGCGGCTGGCTTTTGCAAGAATGCTGGATGTCGCCTGCGGGCGATGCCACGCTGTCGCGGCACGATCAGTTTAGCGTCACCGCCTTTGCCAGCGCGGCGGATGCGCTGCCGCAAACTGTGAACAGCCAAGGCATTGGAGCACACCCGTCGTCCATCAAAACGCGCGCCCAGCGCTGGACATCAGGGCAACCGCAGGCCAGCGGCCAATGGATTACACTGGATATGGGCTTGGCGCGCACCTTTAATCAGGTGACGGTCGACGCGGGCGATTGGGCCCAAGACAGCCCCCACGGACTGATCGTGCGCATCAGCGATGACGGCCACGGCTGGCGCGATGTGGGCTGGGTGGGCAGCGAAACGGGCATCCATGTGTTGCGGCTACCGCATCTGACCACACGCTATGTGCAAGTGATGCTCACCCATCCCCGCGCAGGGCAATGGTGGTCGATTGCCGATATTCGCCTGACAGTGTCCGACGAATTTCACACCCGCACCCGCCTGACTGACCGTTTTGGTGCCGCGCAGGCACAAGCCTTGCTGGAAGTTTACCGCGACAATTGGTTCACATCTGCCGATTTTGATAGGCTTGCCGATATTGGGTTTAATTGCCTGCGCCTGCCTATCGATTGGCAACTGATCATGGACGAAGGTGGCACATTGCGCCCCACGGGCGCTGCCTTTGCCCGCTTAGATTGGTTTGTTGACCAAGCGGCGGCGCGCGGCCTTTACGTCATTCTGGATTTGCACGGCTTGCCCGGCGGTGCGAACCCTTGGCATTCCAGCGGCATCGCGGGATCAAACGCCTTTTGGCGCGATCCTGAATGCCAATCGCGCACCGAAACCGTTTGGCGTGCCATCGCGCGGCGGTATCGCGGCAACCCTACGGTTGCTGCCTATGATCTGATAAATGAACCCTTGGTCACAATGGGCGGCGGCGAATCTGTCACCGAAGTGGTTTATAAATTCGAGGTGACAGATCGGCTTTACCGCGCCGTGCGCGAAGAAGACCCAGATCACATGATCATGGTCGCGGTCTTTCCCGATTGGGAACATGCCCTGCCGCCCGCGCAATTTGGCTGGACGAATGTGGTCTATCAAACCCACCACTACAATTTTGCCGCCCAAGATCATCATGACGGCATGCGCGCCTTTATCCATCATGAAATCGCGCGGATGGATCATTTTCGCACCCAGTGGGGCATGCCCGTTTACGCGGGCGAGTTTTGGTTCGCCAACTT
>CAXNEP010000083.1:0-8292 GCA_964200865.1 Cypionkella sp.
CTTGGCGATGACGCCATCGCCATCGCACAACTGACAAACGTCACAACCCTAAGCGCCGACGACTTCTTCTTGTTCATCTAAACGGGCAAGACCTGACCAAGGACAAAAAACACCCGCGCCAAGGAAACTTGGCGCGGGTTTTGTTTTGGGCGTTTTCTTGTCAGGGCGCGCGCGGTCTCGTCAGCAGCGCTGGGACTCTTAAAGGATGAAGTCGCCCCTAATCATGGATGAAAGTCCATCTACAAGAAACTGAAAGTCGGCCCTGCCATCGCCGTTCACATCGCCCTGCACCAACATCTGGTTGGGGGTATTGGCTTCAAATCGAAGCTGCCCTTTAACGTTGGAAAACTCGGAAGACGCGATAAAGTTAAATGCCTGATTGCCATTTACCGCCATTCGCGCGTCGATCGCAGACAGATCAATTTTGTCGCGCTGCGTGCGTGAAAAATCGGTTACCTGATCGGCAAAGTCTGAAAACACACGCGCATCCGACGTTCTGACATAAACAAAATGATCAGCGCCGCCGCCGCCCGTCAGCACGTCAAGCCCACCACCGCCTGTCAATTTGTTCGCGCCTGAGCTGCCAGATATCACATCGCCGCGCGCTGAACCAACTGCGTTCTCTATCGAACTTAGAACCTCCTGCCGAAAAGTGCCAGTGTTCACAATTTGGGTTGCAAGATTGATGGTTACCCCGCTTGAGCCTAAGGTGCTGTTATCAACACGCGGCTCGTAGCTGACTGTATCGATGCCCGACCCACCATAAATGCCATTTTGCCAACCAACTGAAAAGAACGTGTCATTTCCCCCACCGCCAAAATAATCGGATTTAAAGGTTTCAAACGCCATCGTGTCTAGGCCAGTTCCGCCAAAAATCGAATCGGCGCGTTCGCTGGAAAAGGAACCAAACCCGCGCCCCACATAGACATCATTGCCAGAACTTAGCTCGATAAAGCTGCCATCTTCGCGAAAGGATTCGACAGTATCATTCCCGCCGCCCGCATCCACAATGTTGCGGCCACCCAGATCGTCCGAGCGATTCAAACTGATCGAATCGTTGCCGCGCAAAGCAATAATTTCGATGCCAACATTATTCGCGTTCAGCCCTTGAACGAAAGTATCGTTGCCATTGGTCAAGCGTAGTACTCTAGACATGTTACACCCCGCGCCCTTTTGGTTGAAAAGTTTACGAAATGTTAACGTAAGAGTTGTTTCATTACAACAAAACTTGGGGCGACTGTGAAATGGACAATAGGATCAGCGGCCATGAAACAGCGCACCGCGTTTTTCGCATCCAAAACAATGCGCGACTTTCAATTGTAAAGGTTTAAAGTGGTGGCGAGGGGGGGACTCGAACCCCCGACCCCGCGATTATGAGTCGCGTGCTCTAACCAGCTGAGCTACCTAGCCACTTGCCGCTTCGGTAGGGGAAGGGGCGCGGCGCGTCAAGGGGGAAATGCAGCCCACCTGACTTTCCGTTTTCGCGCGGTGCCCGCTAATCGGAGTTTGGCGCGTGGGCCACGCGCGGGCGGCCCGATGCTGTGACCGATATGCGCGCCTCGACAAACATCGCGCGCCCTTCAACAGATGCTTCGCGAATGTCATGGGTGACGGAAATGCGCAGATCGGCAGCCCCTGCGGCCTGCGCGCGGCCCGATGCCTCTGCCGTCAAAGCGGCCTCAACCGCAGCAAGGGCCACGTCTTTGCTGTTGAAATGCTGCAATCCCTCGGCCAAATGCACGGTATAGCGCCCCTCAGACGGGCTGGTCACTGTGGCGCTGGCCCTTTGCGAAATTTGCCCCACCACCGCGCCAATGGCATTAGCCACCCCCGCGTGCTGCGGCAAAATCATCTCGCAGCCCAGCGCCTGCCCCACTGCGCCATAATAGCTGGGGGCAGATGCGCCAAGGCCAATCACAGGCACTCCAAGGCGCAGGGCAATTTGCACCACGCCCTTGTTCTGGGCCAATCCCGCGCGGGTCAGCGCATGGCGCGCCAGCACGGTGCCGTCATGCCCCGCAAAAGCGGGGTCTTCGGCAAAGGCCGCCTCTAGCAGGCAATCGGCAGTTTGCTGGGTCAACTGATCGATGATGCTTTGCGCCAGTGGTTCTGCCCCGCTGGCAAACCTCTCGCCCGACCCATTGCGCCGCCGCGCCAGCAGGGTCACCGCCTTTTGCGCGGCCCCTTCATCCCAGCCAGATTGCCTGCCCAAAACATGGCTGGCATCCGAAGGGGTCACCCCCGCAATCATCACCAAACCGCGCGCCACCAGTGATGTCAGCGCCGCCACTTCCAGCCGCGAATTCAGGCAGGCCGCCATGGGCATGGGCGCAGTGATGCGTGCCAGCAGCCCAGCCTCGCGCGCGGTCAGCCCCGCAATCGCCGCAGCCTCGCCACCCATCGGCACCACAAAGCGCCCGTCAAATTCGCCAGCCGTATCTGTGGAAAGCGCCCGATCTAATGTGCTGTGCACCATATCGGCCTGGGTGCTGGCCAGCAAGGATACAGGGATCAGTCGGCGCGGGCCAAGGCGCAGGCCGCCGTTTAACCCTTCGGTGATCAGATGCACCTCGCTATCGCCGCCTAGGCCCGTGGTGCGCATGGCAACCGCCTCGACCATGGTGCGAAAACCGCCCACCCGCGCGCCCATCGGGTCAATTTCAGGCAGGCCATCTTTCAGCAGCGCCACATCGGTGGTCGTCCCGCCAATATCAGACACAAGCGCGTTCTGCGCCCCCGTCAGCCAGCGCGCGCCCACAATACTGGCCGCAGGGCCAGACAGAATGGTTTCAATGGGCCTCTCGCGCACCATGGCGGCAGAAATCAGCGCGCCATCGCCGCGCACCACCATCAGGGGGGCAGTGATGCCGATACTGGCAAGATGACGCTCGCAGGCGGAAATCAAACGGTCAATCATGCCAATCAGCCGCGCATTCAGCACTGCCGTCAGCGCCCGCTTTGGCCCGTTCAAATCTGCCGAAAGTTCATGGCTACACGTCACAGGCCGCCCCGTTGCCGCGCGGATCGCGTTGCGCAGCGCAATCTCATGCGCGGGGTTGCGGGTGGCAAAGCGCGATGCCACGGCAAAGCCCATCACCTGATCGCCCAGCGCGCGGATCTGCGGCATGGCAGCCTCTAGATCCAAGGCGGTCGTCTCGCCCCCCGCATGGTTATGCCCGCCCGCAAGCGTGATAACAGGATCACCCTTCAGCGCCTCGGTCAAGCCGCCGCGCCCCAGATCATCCGCGTCAAATCCCACGAAAATCAGCGCCACGCGCCCGCCTTGGCCTTCGACCAAAGCATTGGTCGCCAGTGTGGTCGACAGCGATACCAGCGCGACATCGCCCGCCGCAATGCCCGATTGCGCCAATGCCGCGTCCACCGCACCGCCCACGCCCAGCGCCAAATCGGCGCGGGTGGTCAGCGATTTTGCCGCGCCAATAACCTTATCTGCGGCCTCGTCCAAAATCACCGCATCGGTATAGGTGCCGCCCGTATCCACGCCCAGAAAATAGGCCATATGCCCCGCCCTGCCCTTTGATCGCCGCCAGTCGCGCCAGCGATAGGGGCAAATCACGCCAATGTCAGCCCCAAGCACGACCAATTGGGGCAATCTGCGGCATATGCGCCATGGCCCTTGCCCGCAGTTGGGCGTAAATGGGCAGGGAAAGAGGGCGCTATGCAAACCACCTTCCCTATTGTGCAAGATATCGTTCTGGTCGGCGGCGGGCACACCCATGCGCTGGTGGCCCGCATGTGGGCGATGCAGCCGCAGGCTGGCGTGCGCCTGACCATCATCAACCCAAACCCCGCCGCGCCTTACACGGGGATGCTACCTGGTTATATCGCAGGCCATTACACCCGCGCCGATATGATGATTGATCTGTTCCGCCTTGCCCGCCATGCGGGCGCGCGGCTGATTTTGGACAGCGCCGTTGGCCTTGATCGCGGCGCGCGCCATGTGCTGCTGCAATCGGGGCGCACCATTCCCTATGATCTGTGCAGCATCGATATTGGCATCTCGTCCGATTTGCCCAATGTTGCGGGCTTTGCCCAATACGGCCACGCCGCCAAGCCACTGGGGGATTATGCACGCGCGTGGCAGGCGTTTTTGGCCCGCGATATTTCGGCGCCACATTTGGTGCTGATTGGGGCAGGTGTGGGCGGCGTGGAACTGGCGCTAGCGTCCCAGCACCGCCTGCGCGCCATGGGCCGCGCGCCGCAGATCACGCTGGTGCAGCGCCACGCCCGCGCGCTGAACGGGGTGGGCGACATGGCCCGCGCCTTGCTGCTGGATCAGCTGCGCGCCGCAGGCATCACCCTGCTGACAGGGGCCGAGCCTGCCGAGATTGCCGCGGATAGCGTCACCGTGACCGATGGCCGCACCCTGCCGTCTGACTTCACCCTTGCCGTGGCTGGCACGCGCGGCCAAAGCTGGCTTTCGCAAACGGGCCTTGATCTGGTCGATGGGCATATCACCGTCACCCCCACCCTGCGCAGCAGCGATCCTGCCATATTCGCGGCAGGCGATTGCGCGCATTTGGCCTTTGCCCCCCGCGCCAAGGCAGGCGTCTACGCCGTGCGCGCCGCGCCGATTTTGGCGCACAACCTTCGCGCCAGCCTGCTGGGCCAGCCCTTGCACAGATTTGCCCCGCAGAAAGATTATCTGAAGCTTATCTCGCTGGGCGGCCAGCGCGCGGTGGCCGATAAATGGGGCCTGCCCCTGCGCGGCGCGTGGCTGTGGCGCATCAAAGATAAGATTGACCGCGATTTCATGGCCAAATTTGCCAATTACCCCGCCATGCCGCGCGCAGCCGTTCCCCAGCCCGCCGTGGCAGGGCTGGCCGCCGCCATGGGCGAGGCCCCTTTGTGCGGGGGCTGCGGCGCAAAACTGGGGGCCGATGCGCTAGCCCTTGGCCTGCGCGCCCTGCCCGCCCCCCGCCGCGCCGATGTTCTGTCTGCGCGCGGCGACGATGCCGCCGTTTTGCAGCATGGGGATGGGGTGCAAGTCATCACCACCGACCATCTGCGCAGCTTTTGCTTTGACGCAGGCCAAATGGCGCGCATTGCCGCAATCCATGCCTTGGGCGATGTTTGGGCCATGGGGGCCGCCCCGCAGGCCGTTCTGGCCCAAATCACCCTGCCCCCCGCATCAGATACCAAATCAGCGCAAATGCTGGCCGAGGTGATGGGGGCCGCATCCAGCGTCATCACCGCCGCAGGGGCCGATCTGGTGGGCGGGCACAGCGCGACTGGCGCAGAGCTGACCATCGGCTTTACTGTCACAGGCCTTACCAAGACCCCGATCATGACCACAGGCGCACAGGTTGGCGATGCGCTGATCCTCACCAAACCCATCGGATCAGGCATCATCATGGCCGCCGAAATGGCGCTTGCCCGCTTGGATACGGTTATTCTGGGCGAGGCTGTGGCCGCCGCACTCACCCATATGCAGCGCGGCCAAGGCGCGGCATCGGCCATTCTTGCCCCCCATGCCCATGCGATGACCGATGTCACAGGCTTTGGCCTTGCAGGGCATCTTTTGGAAATGCTGGAAGGCGGCACGATTGGGGCCGAACTGACCGCCGCCGCCATTCCCCTGATGCTGGGCGCGCAGGAATTGGCGCAGGCGGGCTATGGCAGCAGCTTACTTCCCACCAACATCGCCGCCCATGCGGGGCGGGTGGATGGGGCAACAGGCGCATTGGAAACCCTGCTGCACGATCCGCAAACCGCAGGCGGATTGCTGGCCGCCGTGCCGATGCACCATGCGGATGATCTGCTGGCAAACCTGCGCGCTGGCGGCGATGCGGCTGCAATCATCGGGCGCATCACCGCAGGGGCTGCGCGCATCACGCTGGTCTAATCGCCGCCAGTGCCGCCGCGATTTGCCCTGCCAGCGCGTCCAGCCCTGCCCCGTCCAACCTCTCGGCCCGCAAAACCTGCACAACCTTATCCTGCCGCGCACGGTGCTTGGCATAGCGCGGGTCGTAGTGCGCCTGCATCAACCCCGCCGCCAAATCAACAAACTGCCCCGCCGCCGCCTGCGCCTGCCACTGCGCAATCTGATCGGCAGGATGCGCCGCGCGCAGCAAATCGATAATGCCCATCAGGCGGGCAGGATCGGCGATCATATCGGGGTAGGCCGCCACCAAATGCGCCGCGCGCGCGCGGGCAGGCGATTCGACAAACAGGCGCGGGGCGGCTTGCATCGCCTTCCAAATGCTGGCGGGCAGGCGGCAATTGCCAATCTTGGAACTTTCCGCCTCGATCACCACAGGGCGCAGCGGGTCTAGTCCCGCAATGGCATAGGCCAGCGCGGTTTCAAACGCCTTTTGGGCAGGCTGCTGCCCCACCGCGCCAAACAGTGATCCGCGATGCCGCGCCAGCCCCTCTAAATCCAACACCTGCACACCGCGCGCAGCCAGCAGTGGCAGCAGCGCGGTCTTTCCAGCGCCCGTGTTTCCATCCAAAACCACGGCGCGCAGGGGGAAGGGCATCTCATACAGCGCCTGAACCACGCGCCCGCGCCACGCCTTATACCCGCCCGCAACTGTGTCTACCCGCCAGCCGATCTGCCCCAAGATCATTGCAAAGGATCCAGACCTTTGCCCTCCGCGCCAGCAATAAACCAAAGGCTTCCACCCGCCCAGCATACTCGCCAGCGGCCCTTGCAAATGGCGCGCCGCATTGGCTGCCACCAGCGCCGCGCCCAATTTGCGCGCATCAAAGGGGCTGACCTGTTTGTACATCGTCCCCACGCGGGCGCGCTCCTCGTCTGACAGAACAGGCAAATTGATCGCGCTGGGAATATGGTCTTCGGCATATTCGGCAGGCGCGCGCACATCAATCAGGGTGTCAAACCCCGCATGGGGCAAATCAAAAAACTGGGTCAGGGTCAAAGCCATAGGCCTTGAATAACAACCCATAGCCCGCGCGCAATCACCCAGCGGCATTTATCTGCCACCACAGCACAAAATATTGTGACTATTCCGCACGCGCCCTTGACCTTTGCTGCGCAATTCCCCTTTGGTAGTCGCGATGTTTCAAATTAAGGTTCAAACCGTGATCCTAACTGCCCCCCGCCTGTTTGGCATACTTGCCCTAACCGTTTTGGCCGCTTGCGGCGGCGGCACACCCACAACCGAAGATGCGCCCACAGGGCCAGTTGCGGGCTATGGCGGCATGGAAGACGGCGGTTTTTATATTGAACCCGTTGACCCCGCCCTATTGACCCCCGCCCAGCGCCGCACCGAAGTTGACTTTGCGGGTGACGAGCCTGTGGGCAGCATTGTGGTCGATATCTATGCGCGCAAACTGTACCACGTTCAGGAAGGCGGGCGCGCCATGCGCTATTCCATCGCCGTTGGCCGCGAAGGGCTTTCCTTTACAGGCACGGGCGTGATTGGCCGCAAGGCGGAATGGCCCTCGTGGCAGCCCACCGCCAATATGCTGCGCACGCGCCCCGATCTTTATGCCAAATATGCAAACGGCCGCCCAGGCGGGGCAGATAACCCGCTGGGATCGCGCGCGCTGTATTTGTATCGCGGCGGGCAGGATACCTATTTCCGCATTCACGGCACGATTCAAAACGAAAGTATTGGGCGCGCCACGTCGGCAGGCTGTATCCGTATGTTCAACCAAGATGTGATCCATCTGTATGAACAAATCAAACCTGGCACCCAAGTCAAGGTGCGCAGTTTGGCCGAAAGCATCAAGGCCGAAGGCCCCTATATGGATGATGCCGCTGGCTTTGCCGTGCCCAACACCGCCGAAAACGCCGAAGCCGTGGCCGAAGCCGCCGCCGCCAAAGCTATGGCCGAGGCGCAGGCCGCCGAAGATCTGGCCAAAGCCGCCGAAAAATCCGCCAAAGAACGCGAACGCGCAGACCGTAAGCGCCTGCGCGAATGCAGGGCTCAGAATATCGACGAGGCGCTTTGCCCGCCCCTGCCCGAACCCGAGGTGATCGAGGAAGAGGTGGAATTTACCTTCACCCCCGCGATTTCGGAATTGGGCCAAAATTCTGGCGATGCAAGCCGCTAACCGTTGTCGTCAATCCACCCAAAACGCGCGCCCGTCAGGCGCGCGTTTTGCATTTCAGGTAAAGGTCTGGATGACGTAATCTTTGGTCGTGGTCTCCACCACTTCCCAAACCCCTTCAAACCCCGACGGGATCATATATCGATCCCCCTCGCGCAGATGGGTTTGGCTGCCATCCGCGCCATGCAGCACCGAATGGCCCGACAGAATGTTCACATATTCCCATTCGTCATAGCGCACCCGCCACGCGCC
>CAXNEP010000084.1:0-8266 GCA_964200865.1 Cypionkella sp.
CGTCAAATCCACCTACCGCCCCGCCTATGACGCCGCCCGCGCTGCCCTGCCAGAAGGGCTGGACGAGGTGATCTTGCTTAATGAGGCGGACGAAGTGGCAGATGGATCAACCACCACCCTGTTCTTTGACCGTGGGCAGGGCCTGCGCACGCCCCCCCTGTCCAGCGGCGCATTGCCAGGCGTTTTGCGCGGCGAAATCGCCGCCCCCGAAGAAAGCCTGACCGCCGCCGATCTGCCCCGCGTTAAACTTTGGCTGGGAAATTCGCTGCGCGGGCTGATCCCCGCGGTTTGGCAGGCGTCTTAGCTTTCACTTTGGCCCAAAGACCTATTTGCCGCCCCCTTCACAGAAGGCAGACAGGTATTTAAGCCAATGTGAAAGGCCAAAGGCTTGACTTCGCGGCCCGCAAAGTATGTATCGGGGCGAAGTTTTAAATCAGACGGGGTTTCCCATGCACGCCTATCGCAGCCATACTTGCGCCCAGTTGCGCGCCGCCGATGTTGGGGCCGAGGTGCGCCTTGCGGGCTGGGTGCACCGCGTGCGCGACCATGGCGGCGTGCTGTTTATCGATCTGCGCGACCATTACGGCATCACGCAGGTGCTGGCCGACAGTGACAGCCCCGCCTTTGCCGATATTGAAAAGCTGCGCGCGGAATGGGTTGTTTCCATTGACGGGCGGGTCAAGGCGCGCGATGCATCCTTGGTAAACCCCAAAATCGCCACGGGCGAGGTAGAGGTTTATGCCATGTCCTTGCGCGTTTTGGGCGAGGCGGCAGATTTGCCGATGCCCGTGTTTGGCGATGTGGATTACCCCGAAGAAACCCGCCTGACCTATCGTTTCCTCGATTTGCGCCGCGACAAGCTGCACAATAACATGATGCTGCGTTCGAACGTTGTCCGTTCGATGCGCAAACGCATGTGGGATCAGGGCTTTAACGAATTTCAAACCCCGATCATCACCGCTTCCAGCCCCGAAGGCGCGCGCGATTTTCTGGTGCCCTCGCGCCTGCATCCGGGCAAATTCTATGCACTTCCGCAGGCCCCGCAGCAGTTTAAACAGCTGATCATGGTGTCGGGCTTTGACCGCTATTTCCAAATCGCCCCCTGCTTCCGCGATGAAGACCCGCGCGCAGACCGCTCGCCTACCGATTTTTACCAGCTGGATGTCGAGATGTCTTTCGTCACCCAAGAAGACGTGTTTGCCGCCGTGCAGCCCGTTATTCAGGGCATTTTCGAAGAATTCGCACCCGCCAAGAAAACCTATGCCGACTGGCCGCTGATTGCCTACCGCGACAGCTTGAAATGGTATGGCTCCGATAAGCCCGATCTGCGCAACCCGATCAAAATGCAGGATGTATCCCAGCATTTCGCAGGATCAGGCTTTGCCATTTTCGCCAAACTGTTGGAACAGGCGGGCAACGAAGTGCGCGCCATCCCCGCGCCCAAGGGGCCATCGGGCGAACCTGTGGGGCGCAAGTTTTGCGACCGCATGAATGCCTTTGCCCAGTCGCAGGGGTTGCCGGGGATGGGGTATATCTTCTGGCGCAAAGTGGAGAGCCCTAACCCACTGGGCGACTTGTTGGTCAAATGGGTTGGAAAGGATGAAATTGATTCCGATCACTTCAATTCAATTAAAGATAAGATTCCAGAAAACGAGATGCCCCTTGTTCAACGCGTTTTGAGCACTGTTGGGAATGGCGATGCGTTGGACAAGCAAAACGCGCGGAAACTTGCTTCGTTGTTTTTCCCTAGCAATGGTGATTGCGAAGCCGCTGGCCCCCTTGCCAAAAACATCGGCCCCGAACGCGCCGAGGCGATCCGCCTGCAACTGGGCCTAGAACTGGGCGATGCTGCCTTTTTCCTTGGCGGCAAGCCAGAGGCGTTTGAACCCACCGCAGGGCGCGCGCGCAATGTGATTGGCGAGGAGTTGGGGCTGACCGAGCAAAACTGCTTTAAATTCGCGTGGATCGTCGATTTCCCGATGTATGAGAAAACCGACGAAGGCACGATTGATTTCAGCCATAACCCGTTTTCCATGCCGCAAGGCGGGCTAGAGGCGCTGAATGGCGATCCTTTGAACGTTTACGCCTATCAATACGACCTTGCCTGCAATGGTTATGAACTCATCAGTGGCGGCATCCGCAACCACAAACCCGAAATTATGTATAAGGCGTTTGAACTGGCTGGCTATCCCGCGTCCGAGGTGGACAAGCGTTTTGGCGGCATGGTCAAGGCGTTCAAATACGGCGCCCCCCCCCATGGTGGCTGCGCGGCGGGGATTGACCGTATCGTGATGCTGCTGGCGGACGAGGCGAATATCCGCGAGGTCATCATGTTCCCGATGAACCAGCGCGCCGAAGATTTGCTGATGGGCGCGCCAAGCGAGCCTTTGGCGAAACAACTGCGCGAATTGAACCTGCGCGTAGTTCCGAAAGAAAGCTGATGCCCCCGCTTTACGCAGCCTCTGTCCCTGTGTTTTTGCACTATATCGCGCAGATGCAGGCATTGGCGGCGCGCGCAAGCGACGCCAATTTGCAGGCGCGGCTGGCCCCCGATATGTTTACAGGCGGGCAGCAAATGGCCACGGCGGCGGGCTTTGCCCTGCGCGTGGCCTTTCCGCTGGCAGGAAAATCCGCGCCCAGAATGGCGATGCATGGGGTGGACCGCGCGGGGCTTGCACAGTCTTTTGCCGATGTCACGGCGGCGCTGGCCGCCCTTGACCCAGCCGATTTCGATGGGGCCGAGGCGCGCCGCATCACCCATCGCGCGGGTTTTGCGAATTTGGATCAATCCGCGCAACAGTTTTTGCACCTGTTCGGGATGCCCAATTTCATCTTTCACGCGGCCATGGGCTTTGCTGTGCTGCGGGCCGAGGGGTTGGATATCGGCAAGGCCGATTTTGACGGTCTGCACGATTATCCCGCAGGCTTTCAGCTTTAGAACTCTGCGATTTTTGCCAACTTGCCTTTGCACCGCAGGCACGGCACAAAGGGCGAAAGCGGGGGGAAAACATGGGCGATTTGGGGCAAGAGGTAACAGGCTGGATCGCGCCGCCGCACCCGAACGCCCCCGTATTGCAAGGGCAATATGCGCGGCTGGAGCGGTTCGAGGCCGCCCATGCGGCGGGTTTGTTCGATGCCTATATCGGCCATGATCCCCTGTGGGATTACATGCCCTACGGCCCCTTTCACGCCGCATCCGCCTATCACCGCTGGGCCAAAGATACGGCGCTGGGGGATAATCCGCTGTTCTATGCCATACGTGATCTGGCCACAGGGCATTTGGGCGGCGTGGCGAGTTTTCTGAACATCGTTCCTGCCCATGGCAGTATTGAAATTGGCCATATCTGCCTTGCCCCATCCATCGCAGGCACGCGCACCGCGACCGAGGCTTTGGCCCAGATGGTCGCGTGGGCGTTCGAGGCGGGCTATCGCCGCGTCGAATGGAAGTGCAACGCGCTTAACATCCCCAGCCGCCGTGCGGCGCAGCGCCTTGGGTTTTCGTTTGAAGGCGTGTTTCGCAACCATCTGATCGTCAAGGGCCGCAACCGCGACACGGCGTGGTTTGCTATCACCGATGCCGAATGGCCAAGCTTGGCAGAGGCTTATGCCGCATGGTTTTCCCCCCGCAATTTCGATGCGGACGGGCAGCAAAAAGAACGGCTGTCCGATTTAACGCGGCTGGTCTGCGTGGCCTTTGATCCTGTTTTGGTCAGGTAGACCCGCGTCAAATCCCCCGTTCTGCCATCACATCGCGCAGCCGCTGATTGACCAAATCGCGCAGGCGGCGAAAGGATTGGCCCGCTTGCACGGCCGCGTCATGGGCAGTGTCATTGCCGGCATCCCCGCCATGTCGCAGCAGTTCTTCGCGGGCAGCAGCCCGCAGCGCGCCATCGCCCAATGTGCCCGCAATCCCGTCGATGAGACCCGCAACATAGCGGGTGCGCGCGCGGATCATCGGCGCATCCCCCATATCTTCGGGAAAAGATAGGGTCTGCGCGGCGAAGTTCAGATCATCTTTCAACGCCATGCGGTCGGGCTGCGGGCTGTGCGTACGTTCGGGCAGCAGCAACAGCGGCAAAGGCGCAGGGAAATGATCCACCAAAAGCGCGCGGAAATCTGCGATATTCGGCAGGGGCTTTTCGATAAACACATCCGCCCCCGCAGCGCGCGCGCCAGCCGCCAGTTCCGCCTGACCCGACACTGCAATCAGCAGGGGCGGGCGGTGATCTGAATGGGCCAGCCGTTCAATCAGCCCCTCGCCACGCCCATCGGGTAGGCCCAGATCAACCATCACAATATCGGGTTGATACAGGCGCAAATGCGTATCGGCACTGTCCAAATCGGCAGCGCGGCGCAGGCGCAGGCCAAGGCTGCGCGCATAAAGGCGCATCACCTCAGACGCATAGCGGCTGTCTTCGACCAGCATCAGAGTGGGCATACGCACAGGGGTCGCCCCGCCAAAGGCGCGCGGCATCATGCGCGGCGCGCCCACCAGATGGGGCGGCGGCGGGCTGTGTACTGGAAAATGGTCGGGCATGGCACTGTCCTTCCTGTGATTCCCCCAACCCTGCCACATCATCGCTAACATCAAGTTAAGCTGCATTAGCCTCCCTGCGACCATCCTGCCCCTTGCGCGCGACATCCCCGCCCCCCTATATGGCCGAAACTGGAGGCCCAAATGATCGGACGTTTGAACCATGTCGCCATTGCCGTGCCCGATATCGAGGCGGCGGCAGCGCAGTATCGCGGCACCTTGGGCGCATCCGTGCGCCCCGCCCAAGACGAGCCTGATCACGGCGTGCGGGTGGTGTTTATCGATCTGCCCAATACCAAAATCGAACTGCTGACCCCCTTGGGCGAGGGCAGCCCGATTGCAGGATTTCTGGAAAAGAACCCATCGGGCGGCATCCATCATATCTGTTACGAGGTGGAGGATATCCTTGCCGCGCGCGATCATCTGCTGGCGTCGGGCGCGCGGGTTCTGGGCAATGGGCAGCCGAAAATCGGCGCGCACGGCAAGCCTGTGCTGTTCCTGCACCCCAAAGATTTCAACGGCTGCCTTGTGGAATTGGAGCAAGTATGACCATCACCGCCGCCCTAGTCCTGTATGCCTCATTGTGGTTTCTGACCCTGTTCTGCGTGCTGGCCATCCGCTTTGAAAGCCAAGAAGAGGCGGGCGAGGCCGAGGTTGGCACCCCCAAATCTGCCGCCCCTGCCAGCTTTAGCTTTAAGCGCAAGGCGCGGGTGACAACGGTGGTGACGTTTGTGATTTGGGCGGTGCTGTATGGGGTGATCACATCGAAAATCATCACCATCGACAATATGGATGTGTTCGGGATTATGTCCCATGTTCCGCCTGCGGGGGGCTGAATTAGATCACATCCCCCGCCACCTTGCGCCCTGCAAGCCCATGAAAAATATGGGTGTAGGTCGCAACCCCCAACACGGGGATGATAAGGTTTAGGATGGGGATCGACAGCGGGATCGCCATGAAAATCCCCGCCAGCCAAATCTTGCCCCAATGCGCCTTGCGCATTGCAATGGCCGCCGCCTTGTCCATGCGGCGCGAGGAGACGAGTGCGAAATATTCGCGGCCTAGCAGGTAGCCGTTCACTGCCCAGAAAACCAGCGGCGCAAACGGCCCTGCGATTAAGTATAAAATCAGCGCGGGGGTGTTGATGGCTATGACTAAGCCTAGGAAATTTATGCCAGATTTCAGCCCTTCGTAAAACCCTTGGCCTTGTGCGGGGGGTAGGCTGGGGTAATGGCGGGTTTCTACGGCATCGGCCACCTCGTCCAGAAACATACCTGAAAAGACCGAAGCCACGGGAATCATTAGAAAAACAGACAGGCCCAGCATCGCCGCAAAGCCGCCCCAAGACAGGATTGCCGCCAGCCCATCGACCCCGCCGAAAAAGGGCAAATTAACCGTATCGGGGGCAAAGGCAAATATAACCTGAGAGAACCCCCAAGTCACTGCGGCCAAAAGCGCCAGCGCAAGGGCCGCGCCAAGGAAGATTACCCTTAGGAACGCGCCCGACCCCATCTGCCCTAAGGCACGGAAAAAACTAGAGAAAATCAGGCTCATTGCGATATCCATTCGATGATTTTGGCAGGGTCGGGGCGGGGGCGGTCTGGCTGTTCACTATCCACCGCGCCGATGTGGATGATGCCCGCCACGGTTTGCCCAGCGGATGCGCTAAAGGCTTGATGTGCAAAGGTTTCATCATGGGCGACCCAGCCTGTCAGCCACTGCGCGGCCCAGCCTGCGGCGTAGGTGGCGTTCACGATATTCATGCACAGAGCGGCGGCGGAGGCCACCTGTTCCGAAGCGGGCACTTTATGCGGGATAACGGGGGCCGAGATCACCACCACGGCAAGGTGCGAACGTTCAAACTGCCCGCGCCCCTTTCCTATAGCGACCTCGTCCAGCCCCATTTGCAGCCCCCGCTTTTCGGCGATTTCGGCCACGCGCAGCAGGGCCGCGCGCCGTAAAACCAATATACGCCAAGGGGTTAGCATCCCATGATCTGGCACGCGCAGCGCCGCCGACAGGATGGGTTCCAGCGCGGCGCGGTCTGGCACGTGGCCGTTGAACGTCTTGGCAGGGTGCGAACGGCGGGTCGCCAAAAAGTCAAAAGCGGCAGGGCTTGCGGGGTGGGGCATAGGGCTCTCCTTCCCCCGCATAGCACCCAAGTTTGGGGGCGGGGTCAAGGTGGAATGGGGGGGAATGCGTTAACGCGGCGGGCGCGGGTGGGGGGGCGTATGGTTTGCGTATTTTATCCGTATTGGATCTGTATTGCATCCGTCCCTACACGCGGCGCGCGATGGGGTAAGGGTGAGGTGCTTGCCAAGGAGGGGTGCGACCGCCATAGTTGTGGGGAAGGGGTGGGGTATGGCGGACGTTGAGATCACGGATGAGAAGAGTCTGGAGGCTTGGCTGAAGGGGCGGCCAAGGAGAGATGCCGAAATTATTGCGCTTCGCGCGGATTTGCGCGCTTTTCCTTTTTGGATACCACATGAAGGCGAGCATAAACTGTCGGTCGACACCCGAAGCACGATGCCATTTCTGAATGTCTGCATCAGGCAGATGTTGGCGCAAAGCACGCCACAGGAAATTGATCTCGCAAGATTCTATCCAAAATTGGATCAGGGTTCACCTGCATTTGCGCCATTTAAGTCTGCGTCGTCTATAGCAGGAGAACATGCAGCACTGGCGGCGGCGATGGCAGCAGAAACAGCAATAGAGCCTTACCGAAACCCGAGCGCAAGATTTTCCGAATTTACAGGGGCTATTAGTCGAGCGCATTTTCATTCAGAAATTGCGTCCTTGATTGAGCTGTCAACATGGCAAGCAATCAGCGACGATGCCAACGGCTTGCAATCAGGCCAAGATCTCATCGACTTTCCCCTCTGGCCCAGCATTTCCCCCGATTGGTTTACCAAAGCCGATGCCGAGACCCGCGCCATTTGGGCCAAAGACCCTGAAACTTGGGCCTTTTGGGTGCGGTGGTGGGATGGGGTGATTGCGGGCAAGCCTTTGCCGTTTGATCCGCAGCGCGATGTTGCCTTGATCGAGGATGAGGTTTGGCAGCAGGGGCCAAAGGCGGTGGCGGAGGCGATTAGGGCCATTGAGATGCGCCACGCCCTTGCCCGCACTGAAAATGGCGAGCGTATCGAGGTGAACCCCGACACAGGCAAGCTGCGCCTTGTGGGAGAGGCCGCGCTGCCCGATGATGTGGGGCGCTATGCGCGGCGCAAAATGGCCAAGGCGCTGGCTTTGTTTGGGGATGAACCTGCCAACCAATACCGCCCGCTGGATGCGCCCATTCGCATTGTCCGCGAGGCGTTGGGGGATATGGAAAACCTGCCTGTGGAACTGTTCGATGCCTGCGCGGGGGCAACGCGGATGGTGGCCACTTTGGTGCAAACGCAGTCCATCCCCGCGCATGACCAAGACGCGCTGATTGGCGAATTTGTCACCATCTTGCGCGAGGCTGCCGCCGATATTCTGGGCGGGGATACTGTGACGCAAGAAACGCTGGCGCGGCGCAAGGCGATTGAGGGGGATAGCGGCCTTCTGGCCCATGCCGCAGAGATCAACTTGGTTGTTGGGCAGATTGCGATCATTTCCGAAGGTGCGTTGCAGCGCCTGCTGCCGCAAAACGCCGAAGCTGCGTTGAACTCGCATGGGGGAGAGGAGGCGCGGCGCGTTGGTGGGTTCAAACTGGCGGGGAGGCTGATTAGGTTCGCGAACCTTGTGAAG
>CAXNEP010000085.1:0-8254 GCA_964200865.1 Cypionkella sp.
TTGCGCTGGCGCGCGCTGCGCGGTATGGTGGTATTGCATAACCAAAGGACACATCCCATGAGCCTGCGCGAGCAATTGCAGACCCAGATTAAAGAGGCGATGAAGGCCAAGGCGGCGGACCGTTTGTCTGCCCTGCGGATGATGAACGCCGCGA
The DNA here is from genome assembly GCA_964200865.1 of Cypionkella sp. Lineage (GTDB taxonomy): Bacteria > Pseudomonadota > Alphaproteobacteria > Rhodobacterales > Rhodobacteraceae > Cypionkella. The sequence goes on from CAXNEP010000085.1 coordinate 155, forward strand.
TCAAAGACCGCGAAATTGCGGGAAGGTCCGAGGCGGGCGTGGTCGAGGTGACCGACGCCGACATTCTGGCGCTGCTGGGCAAGATGGTAAAGCAGCGGCAGGAAAGCGCGCGGGCCTATACCGACGGCGGGCGGGCGGAACTGGCGGCCAAGGAAGTGGCCGAGATTGCCGTGATTGAGGAGTTCTTGCCGCAGCAACTCTCGGGGGCCGAGGTGGAGGCCGCGATTGCAGCGGCCATTGCCGAGGCGGGGGCGACATCTATTCGCGATATGGGGAAGGTGATGGCGGTGCTGAAGGGGAAGTATACGGGGCAGATGGATTTTGGGGCTGCGGGGGCGGTGTTGAAGGGGCGGCTGGGGTGAAATGGGTGCTTGGCGCGGATTAATTTTAGCCAAACTGGAAAATTACCGCGGCATTGACGTGCAAACCACGGAAAAGTCGATTTCTGTGAGGTGCAAGAACCCCGAAGCCTTTGGCGTAACGTTTGAAGCAGACAATAACGCGTTTACCGTTAGCTTTGATGGATGGCACGAAGTTTTCGCAGATCAGGACAAGGCATTGAATTGTTTTGCATTTGGCCTGTCAAACGAGAGCCGATTAAAAGTGCTAAGGCGCGGTAGCATGGAGTGTCGCTGGACATTACAGCACTTGGAAAATGGGGCATGGATAGAGGACTCGACCACTGGTCTGATATTTGTTCCATTTTGGCGGAGCGCGCAGTATGTATTTCGACACAACATTTGTGAGATGAAGTAGTCTCTAGGGTGTGTGATTTCATGGTTCAATCCGCTTTTACGGATAGTCTGTTTAAACTCACCGCCTACTGTTTCTCTCTCTTCGCGCGGAATCAAGGCGCGAAGCGCCACCGGGCCGCGCCCCGCTTCGGGGACGTGACCGGCCCCACTGGGGCCACGATTCCCCTTCGCATCGCCCCGGGAGGGCGGGATGCTACGGGTGCCAGCAGAAATTCGGGGGAAGAAGGGGAGCCATAAAGTTCCTAGAACTGGGGTTGGTGCGCCATCCCGAGGGAGGGCGCGGCCCTTTGGTGGGATGGGTGTTTTGCCCTAGGCGGCGCGATTTCACGCGCCGCGGCGTTGTGGGTGTTTGGCGTTGGCGCGCGCAAGCGGGAACTCTGCTTATTGATGTGCCTGTTCCTAAATGATAGCGTTAGGCGTGTATGCAGGTAGGTGAGGCGCTGCTGATTGTGGTTGGCGGCTCGCGCGTTTGCGGACTGCGCATTAGTGCAACACAGGAGGTGATCTTGGAACAGCATCCGATTTGGACAGCCAGAAAATGCGCGATCACTTTTGTGGCGGCGAGTTTCCTTATTAGCCCCTTAGCTGCCTGTAATGCGCAAGAGCAAGCAGCCCAGACACAAGAAAACGGCATTGGTGGGATTAAATTCGGAATGTCGCATGCGGAAATCGTTTCTATTGCGGGGCTGGGAGAAGCTGGTGATGTCCCACATGATTATCCAATACATTGTGATTCATGGAAGTACATCGATGGTGAAATAACCAAATTTATTCACGTTGATTTCTCGTTCCCTGGATCAGACAATGTGGCAACTTCTGTGACAGATGACCACGACGACAGTTGCTTTAAACAAAGTATCAGGCAGGGCAACCCAACAGACAAAGTTAAGGTTGGAATGACTTACGCAGAGGTCGTTGCAGCCATAGGCAGTGCCGATTTTACGAATGGAATTCTAAAGGGGGATGCCTCTATCGATAGCTTTGCCTACATCCAAGATGGAAATGTAAGGTATTTGATTGTCGGATACCGCTACGACACTTCGATCAATTCACCTGAGCCGCTTATTGTCTTATCAGTTTCTGATGACAATTACGGCCCATATAGCATCGAATAATCGCAATACAGGAGATGATCTTGGAACAGCATCCGATTTGGACAGCCAAAAAATGCGCGATCACTTTTGTGGCGGCAGGTTTTCTTATTAGCCCTTTAGCTGCCTGTAATGCGCAAGAGCAGGCAGCCCAGATGGAAAGCGGTTTGGCTGCGATTAAAGAGGGAATGTTGTACAGCGAGGTGGTCGCTGTGTTGGGGCCAGGACAAGCTGGAAAAGTTCCTGTTGAATATCCAATTCGTTGCGACTCATGGAAATACAATGATGGCATGGGTGATAAATTCGTAAATGTTGAATTTCGGTACTCATCCTTCAGAGGTAACATTGTTGAGACGGTCTCAAATGATAACCAAGAAAGCTGTTTTCCGCATTTGGTCATGCAAGGTAGCCCTTCAGATTCTGTAAAGGTTGGGATGACGCGGGCGGAAGTTGTTTCGGCCCTAAAAAGCCCTTATTTTACAACAGGAACAATGGAAGGCGATTCAACAAAAGATAGCTTTGCGTATATCCAGAATGGAGAGGTAAGGTATTTAATTGTTGGATACCGCTACGACTCTTCGATCAATTCACCTGAGCCGCTTGTTGTCTTATCAGTTTCTGATGACAACACACTTCCATATAGCATCGAGTGATCGCTAGCCTGCGGCAGGGTGAAGGGTGCGTGATTTCACGCGCCATTGCGCGGGAAGGGTTTATAGATGGTGCGTGCAAGCACGCACCCTACGGGCATTGATGGGAATGTTGGGGTGGGGTATCGGCGCGGCTTAGGGCCGCTGATACATCCCCTCATAAATCGGAACCAGCGTGCTTGTCTCAAACAACGAACTCACACTCGTGCCGTTCCAGATGTTCAAAATCGCCTGCGCAAACATGGGCGCGGTTGGCACGATGCGAATGTTTTTGCAGGCTTTCACGGCTTCACTGGGCGCGATAGAATCTGTAATCACCAGCGATTTCATCACGGAATTGGTGATGCGTTCCACCGCTGGGCCAGACAGAACGCCGTGGGTGATATAGGAATGCACCTCGGATGCGCCGTTTTCCATTAGCACTTCGGCGGCTTTGCACAGGGTGCCTGCGGTGTCGCAAATATCGTCAACGATGATGCATTTCTTGCCCGCAACGTTACCGATCACGGTCATTTCCGCAATCTCGCCCGCCTTTTCGCGGCGTTTGTCCACGATGGACAGCGGCGCATTGATGCGCTTGGCCAGTTCGCGCGCGCGGGCCACGCCGCCTACATCGGGGGATACGACCATGATATCGTCCACAGCCCCCTTGAAATGGTGTTCGATATCCAGCGCGAAGACGGGGCTGGCGTAAAGGTTATCGACGGGAATGTCGAAAAAGCCCTGAATTTGGGCTGCGTGCAGATCCAGCGTCAGCACGCGGTCAATGCCGCCTTGGGTGATCATATTTGCGACCAGTTTGGCGGTGATGGGCGTGCGGGCCTTGGCGCGGCGGTCTTGGCGGGCATAGCCGAAATAGGGGATCACGGCGGTGATGCGGTCGGCTGACGAACGGCGCAGCGCGTCCGCCATAATCAGCAGTTCCATCAGGTTATCGTTCGCGGGGTTCGATGTGGGCTGGATGATATACATATCCTCGCCGCGCACATTCTCATACACCTCAACGAAAATCTCTTGGTCGTTAAAGCGTTCCACCCGCGCTTCTACAAGGTTGACTTGCATCCCGCGATGCATCGACATGCGCCGCGCGATCGAGGTGGCTAGGGGAAGGTTGGCATTGCCCGAGATTAGTTTGGGTTCGGTCATGGCTGGCATATCTTTCCCACCGTTGGAACGTGCTGCATGGATTCGTTGCGTTGACACCGCTTAGCACTGGGGTAGGGTCTTGGAAAGATAGGGGCGTGTAGGATGCGGGTTGAATACTATTTTTCGGTGAACTCGCCCTATGTTTACATAGGGTCGGCCCGTGTGGCGCAGATGGCGGGGCAGGTGGGGGCGGATTGGCGGTACAAGCCGCTGCATTTTTCGGCCCTTGCAGCACGGATGGGCAGTTTGGTGATGCTAAATGCTGACCCCGCGCGCAAAGCCTATTTCGCGCAGGATTTGGCGCGGCAGGCGGTGAAGGCGGGGGTGGCGATGCTGGACGCGCCGCCGTTTTACCCTGCCAATTCTGCGCCTGCATCCTATGCCATTATCGCAGCGCAGGCGGCGGTGGATAGGGGGGCTTTGGGGGATTTGCATGGGCTGGTGGCGGGGATTTGCGCTGCGGTGTGGCGCGAGGGGCGCGATATTGCCGATGCGGATGTGATTGCCAGCCTTATGGCGGCAAGCGGGTTTGACCCTGCCATTGCCGACAAGGGCATGTTCATGGCTGCCGATGAATACGCCCGCAATGTGGAAGATGCGGTGGCGGCGGGGGTGTTTGGAGCCCCGTTTATTGTGGCGGGCACGGCAAAGTTTTGGGGCCAAGATCGGCTGGACGATACGGCGCAGCATTTGGGCCTAACCTTGGGCGCGCTATGAAGCGGAAGGTTTTGGCGCTGCATCCCAGCCTTGCGCATGGTGGGGCCTTTGCGCCCCTTGCTGCGCAGATGCCTGATGTGTCCATCACAGCCCCCGATATGATTGGGCATGGGCGCGGGGCCCCTTGGGATGGGCATAGTGATTTGCACAGCGCCTGTACGCGCGATGCGATTGCGCAGGTGGAAACTCTGGTACGGGGCGGCGGCGGGCCGATTGACATTATCGGCCATTCCTTTGGCGCAACTGTGGCGCTGCGTGTGGCGCTTGAGCGGCCAGAATTGCTGCGCAGCATGGTGTTGATTGAGCCTGTGCTTTTCGCCGCTGCCCGCGCTGATGGCGCGCCAGAATATCGCGCCTATGCCGCCGATCATATGCTGTTTGAGACGCTGATGGAGACGGGCGATTTGGACGGGGCGGCGGCGGCCTTTCAAACCCATTGGGGGGATGGGCGCGCCTTTGACAGCCTGCCTGCGGCCACCCGTGCCTATATTCGCCACCGCCTGCCTTTGGTTGCCGCGCAAACCGGCGCGCTGGTGGGTGATAGCGGCGGGATCATGGGGTATTTGCGGCTGGAATCCTGCCCCATCCCCACGCTGTTGCTGCGCGGCGCAAACAGCCCGCCTGTGATCGCCGCAATCGACCGTGCGCTGGGCGCGCGCCTGCCCAATGTGCGCCAGCATGTTGTCGCGGGGGCTGCGCATATGCTGCCCATAACGCACCCTGCTGCCACAGCGGCGGCGATTTTGGGATTTTGGCAGGGCCTATAGGCGCGCCGCCCGCATCTCGCTTTGCGCGCAGAACTTTCCTATCGGAAACAAGGCGCGGCGATTTTCGCGCGGTTGTGGTCGCAAATGCGTCGCAAAAATGCGGCGCGCCAAGCTACCAGTTTGCCCAAGCGGGCGGCCCCAATCTGCCCGAGGGAGCGACTTAGGGAAGATCAGGGAGAAGATCATGGCCGTTAAGACCGATATCGAGATTGCGCGCGAAGCGACAAAGAAACCGATTATGGAGATTGGGGCCAAGCTGGGCATCCCATCTGAACATCTGCTGCCCTATGGCCATGATAAGGCCAAGGTGGGGCAAGAGTTTATCAAATCGCTGTCGGGGCGGCCCGATGGCAAGCTGATCCTTGTGACCGCAATTAACCCCACCCCTGCGGGCGAGGGTAAGACGACAACGACTGTTGGCCTTGGCGATGGTCTGAACCGCATTGGCAAAAAGGCGGTTGTCTGTATCCGCGAAGCCAGCCTTGGGCCAAACTTTGGCATGAAGGGCGGGGCTGCGGGCGGCGGCTATGCCCAAGTTGTGCCGATGGAGGAAATGAACCTGCATTTTACGGGCGATTTTCATGCGATCACCTCGGCCCATAACCTGCTGTCAGCGATGATCGACAACCATATTTATTGGGGCAATGATCTGGACATTGACGAGCGCCGCATTGTTTGGCGCCGCGTGATGGATATGAACGACCGCGCGCTGCGCGATATTGTTGTTTCCCTTGGCGGCGTGTCCAACGGCTTCCCGCGCCAGACGGGCTTTGATATTACTGTCGCGTCCGAAGTCATGGCAATTTTGTGCCTGTCCAACGATTTGGCCGATTTGCAAAAGCGTTTGGGCGATATTGTGATCGGTTACACCCGCGCCAAAACGCCTGTGTATTGCCGCGATATCAAGGCAGACGGCGCGATGACCGTGCTGCTGAAAGATGCGATGCAGCCGAACCTTGTGCAAACGCTGGAAAACAACCCCGCCTTCGTGCATGGCGGCCCGTTTGCCAATATCGCGCATGGGTGCAATTCGGTTATCGCCACCAAAACCGCGCTGAAGCTGGGCGAATATGTTGTCACCGAAGCGGGCTTTGGCGCGGATCTTGGCGCGGAAAAGTTCTTTGACATCAAATGCCGCAAGGCGGGGCTGAAGCCTGCGGCGGCGGTGATTGTGGCCACGGTGCGCGCAATGAAGATGAACGGCGGCGTAGCCAAGGCTGATCTGGGCGCGGAGAACGTGGATGCGGTCAAAAAGGGCTGCCCAAATCTGGGCCGCCATATTGGCAACGTCAAAGGCTTTGGCGTGCCTGTGGTTGTTGCCATCAACCATTTCTTCAGCGACACCGATGCAGAAATTGCCGCCGTTAAGGCCTATGTGGCCGAGCAGGGCGCAGAAGCGATCCTGTGCAAGCACTGGGCGCTTGGGTCGGCTGGGATTGAGGAGTTGGCGCATAAGGTTGTGGCGCTGGCGGAATCGGGCGCATCAAACTTTGCGCCGCTGTACCCCGATGAGATGCCCCTGTTCCAAAAGCTGGAAACCATCGCCAAGCGGATTTATCATGCAGACGGCGTGATTGCGGACAAGTCGATCCGCGATCAGCTGAAAGCGTGGGAGGCAGCAGGCTATGGCCATCTGCCGATTTGCGTGGCCAAAACGCAGTACAGCTTTACCACCGATCCCACCCAGCGCGGCGCGCCAACGGGCCACACAGTGCCTGTGCGCGAAGTGCGCCTTTCGGCGGGGGCGGGCTTTGTTGTGGCGATCTGCGGCGAGATTATGACAATGCCTGGCCTGCCCAAAGTGCCATCGGCAGAAGTGATCCGCCTGAACGACATGGGCAATGTCGAAGGGCTGTTCTAAGCCTTGCGAGCAGGCTGTGGCGGGGGTAACACCCCGCCCAGCCACCGCGTAAGGGGATTGCCAATGAAAACGCCGCAAGAGTGTACATCCATGGCCGATATCCGCGCCGAAATTGATCGGCTTGACGCGGAATTGATGGGGCTGCACGTCCAGCGGGCCGCCTATATTGACGCAGCCGCCCAGATTAAGCTGCGCGATGGGTTACCTGCAAGGCTGACAGACCGCGTGAACGAAGTTCTTGCCAATGTCGCCGCCCATGCGGCTGGCGCTGGCCTGCCGCCCGCGCCTTATGTGCAGATGTGGCGCGTTTTGATCGAAGCGGCGATTGCCCGCGAGGAAGAGATTTTGCAGAAGGGTTCAAAAAATGACCGCTAAAGTGATTGATGGTAAAGCCTTTGCCGCCCGCGTGCGCGCCGATGTGGCGGCGCATGTGGCGGCAATGAAGCAAGATCACGGCGTAACCCCAGGTTTGGCGGTGGTGCTGGTGGGCCAAGACCCTGCCAGCCAAGTGTATGTGAAAAACAAGCACGCCTCGACCATTGAAGTGGGTATGAACAGCTTTGAACATCGCCTGCCAGCCGAGGCATCCGAGGCCGATTTGCTTGCGCTGGTGCAAAAGCTGAACCATGACCCCGCCGTGCACGGCATTTTGGTGCAACTGCCGCTGCCAGCACATCTGAACAGCGATTTGATTATCAATGCGATCAACCCTGCCAAGGATGTGGACGGGTTCCATATTTCGAACGTCGGCCTTTTGGGCACGGGGCAAAAGGCGATGGTGCCGTGCACGCCGCTGGGCTGTTTGATGATGCTGCGCGATCATTATGGCAGCCTTGCGGGGCTGAATGCCGTTGTCGTGGGGCGCAGCAATATTGTGGGCAAGCCGATGGCGCAATTGCTGCTGAATGACAGCTGCACCGTGACGATTGCCCATTCGCGTACGAAAAATCTGGAAGAGGTTTGCCAGCGCGCAGATATTCTGGTGGCCGCTGTGGGCCGCCCAGAAATGATCACCGCAGCGCATGTGCGGGCAGGGGCGACGGTGATTGATGTGGGGATTAACCGCATTGAACGGGGCGGCAAAAACATTCTGGTGGGCGATGTGGACTATGC
>CAXNEP010000086.1:0-8211 GCA_964200865.1 Cypionkella sp.
TGGAACCGCGCCAAGGGCGAGGAACGTGGCTGATGATCTAAATTCCTTCCGCGAAGCGTTTGCCCAAAGCCCGAAGCCCACGGCGAGGATATTTGCGCCTATGTGAAAGGCGCCGCGATTTTTCTATTGACCAAGTAAAACAGTCGGGATATTCAACCGCTAGTTTCCGACTAAAGGAGTCAACAATGTCTATCCGCCTTCCCCTGATCGCCCTGCTGTTGTCCAGCGCCGCCCCCGCGCTGGCCGAAGAAGTGAATATCTATTCCCACCGCCAGCCCGAACTGATCCAGCCGCTGCTGGATGCCTTCACCGCTGAAACGGGCATCACCACCAATGTCGCCTTTGTTGACAAGGGCATGGCCGAGCGTTTGACGGCCGAGGGCGACCGCTCGCCCGCCGATTTGGTGCTGACAGTCGATATCGCACGCCTGACCGAAGTGGTGGCTGCTGGGGTCACCCAACCCGTGACATCGGCTGTGCTAGAGGCGAATATCCCCGCCGAATATCGCGACCCTGCGGGCCAATGGTTCGGCCTGACCGCACGCGCGCGCATCATCTATGCCAGCAAAGACCGCGTGCAGGCGGGCCAAGTGACCACCTACGAAGATTTGGCAGACCCTAAATGGCAAGGGCGCATCTGCACCCGTTCAGGCACGCATGATTATAACGTGGCCCTGACGGCGGCGATCATGGCCCACCATGACGAGGCCTTTACGAAAACGTGGCTAGAGGGCGTCAAGGCCAATCTGGCGCGCAAACCCGATGGCGGCGACCGCGATCAGGTTAAGGCGATTTGGGCAGGCGAATGCGATATTGCGGTGGGCAACACCTATTACATGGGCCAAATGCTGGCAGACCCAGAACAGGCCGAATGGGCAGGTTCGGTGAATGTGGTGTTCCCAACCTTTACAGATGGCGGCACCCATATGAACCTATCGGGCGTGGCCATGACCAAAGCCGCCCCAAACAAAGAGGCGGCGCTAAAGCTGATGGAATGGCTGTCTGGCGATACCGCGCAGAAAATCTATGCCGAAACCAACTATGAATTCCCTGTCAAGGCAGGGGTGGAACGGTCGCAATTGGTGCAATCTTGGGGCACCTTTACCCCCGACACCAAACCGCTGACCGAAATTGCCGCCCTGCGCCCTGCTGCACTGCGGCTGATTGAAACGGTCGATTTCGATAACTAAGCCCCCTCGACAAAGGGGCGCGGCTGGGATTTGGTAGGGCAAAAGGAGCCTATCATGACCCAGCCTCGCCGCATTATCATCGACACAGACCCAGGCCAAGACGATGCCTTTGCCATTCTGCTGGCCTTGGCCAGCCCAGAAGAGATTGAGGTTTTGGGCGTGGTGGCGGTTGCGGGCAATGTGCCGCTGCCGCTGACTCAGCGCAATGCGCGCATTGTGTGTGAACTGGCGGGGCGGCGCGATATTCCCGTCTTTGCAGGTTGTGATGCGCCGATAAAGCGCAAATTGGTGACGGCAGAACACGTACACGGTGTCACGGGCCTTGACGGCCCGCCCATGGTGGAACCCACCATGGCGCTGCAAACCCAGCACGGGGTGGATTTTATCATCGACACCATCCGCCGCGCGCCCGAAAAAACCATCACCCTGTGCCCACTTGGCCCCCTAACCAACATCGCGCAGGCGTTTTTGCAGGCCCCTGATATCATTGCGCGCGTACAAGAAATCGTGCTGATGGGCGGGGCCTATTTCGAGGTGGGTAATATCACCCCCGCCGCCGAGTTTAACATTTACGTCGACCCAGAGGCCGCTGACATTGTGCTGAAATCGGGCGTGCCCGTGGTGATGATGCCGCTGGATGTGACGCATAAAGTCATCGCCACCCGCGCCCGCGTTGAGGCTATTCGCGCCCTGAACACTGATGTTGGCCGCGTTGCCGCTGAATGGGCCGATTTCTTTGAACGTTTTGACGTGGCCAAATATGGCAGCGATGGCGGCCCGCTGCACGACCCAACTGTGATTGCCTATTTGATCGCGCCGCATCTGTTTACGGGGCGGTTCATCAATGTAGAAATTGAAACCCAGTCCGAATTGACATTGGGCATGACGGTGGCCGATTGGTGGGGCGTATCAAACCGCGCGCCCAATGCCATGTTCATGGGCGATGTCGATGCGCAAGGGTTTTTCGATTTGCTGACCCAGCGTTTGGCGCGGCTGTAGCCGCGCCTTAACCTAGTGGCAGGAACACCGAAAATCGGCTGCCCTGCCCCTTACTGCTTTCGATACTCAGCTTGCCGCGATGGCGGCTGACGATATGTTTAACAATCGCCAGCCCCAGCCCCGTGCCGCCTTGCGCGCGGGATCGGTGGCTGTCCACGCGGTAAAACCGTTCGGTTAGGCGCGGGATATGTTCTTCGGCAATGCCGCTGCCCGAATCTTGCACCCAAAAACAATAGGCAGGCCCGCGCAGGGTGACCGTCTCGGTCAGCCCCACCTCGACGCGGCCGCCTTTGACACTGCCATATTTGATTGCGTTTTCCACCAAATTGCCAACCACTTGCATGATCTGATCGGCGTCGGCGAACAGATTGCGCGGCGCATCCAGCCCCTTAATGTCCAGCGTCACTTCGGCCCGCTGTGCCAAGGGGCGCAAACTGTCAACCGCAAGCGCAAGCGTCTCGGCAAGGTCAATTTCCGTATCGGGGCGCAGGCGTTCTTGCGCCTCTACGCGGGAAAGTTGCAGCAAATCGGTAACAAGGCGGTTCATCCGCTCGGCCTCGGTGGCCATAATCTCCAAAAACCGGGCCCGCGCTAACGGATCGTCGCGCGCGGGGCCTTGCAGCGTTTCGATAAAGCCCTGTAGCGCCGTCAAAGGGGTGCGCAATTCATGGCTGACATTTGCCACAAAATCACGCCGCATTTGGTCGGTCTGCTCTTGCGGACTGACATCTTCAAACACGCAAATCGCGCCATTGGGCACGGGCGAGATGGTGATGGCAAAACTGGCTTCCTGATCGCTGGGCCGCATCGTCAGCCGCAGCGTTGCGCCCGTGCCCGTGTACAGACAATTGGCGACCGCTTCCAAAACCTCGGGCTGACGCAGCGTCAGCCCATAATGCCGCCCCTGCAACGCTGGGCCGAAAATCGCCACTGCCGTGGGGTTGGCCATAGCAACCTTTGAATCGCGCGCTACCAAGATCGACGCGTGGGGAAACCCTGCCAGTAGTGCAGGTAAGAATTCCTCAAGCAGTGCATTTTTCTCGGTAGAGTTGAACACTTCATTAACCTCTTCGCGTTATCTTGATGGAAGATCAACAAAAACAACATCATAGGTCTTGCGTTAACCATGTTTTTGCGACAGAACCATTACAACTATGTGTCATTACAGTGGGGTGTCGGTCGTTTCCTTGGGCCTTTTGGCCAGTTTTATGCCTGCGGATACTGGCACGATGAATGAAGTCAACGCAACCTCTGCTGTGCGGCCCGATACGGGAGTGGGCACTTTGGTCTTTGGCCTGTCGCCTTCTAGCGATGCGGTTTTGCGGCTGGATCTGGGCGGAAATGTGCATCAGGCAGATTGCCGCAGCGTCACCTCCGTGCAATTGGCGCAGGTCGCCCGCACGGTATGTAGCCTATTTCCAACGCAGGGCGATCGTCAAAACGATGCCGTTTCAGTGATAGAATCGCTGTGCCAACTGGGCTATCACGGCGAGATTTGGGTTTTGGCCCCGCCCCTGCTGCGACCCAAAATGGTAGAAAGCGAATTGCGCGGTCTGGCCAAGGGGGTAACGCTGCGGCTGATTGCAGGCCATCTGCCCCCTCTGACTGAGATTTAGCGCGCCACCGCAGGGTTATCACGCTGATAAATCCAATCATGCGCTGGGTCATTCTGAAAGCGCCAATTGCGGCGCGGGCCCGCCATAACGTTTAGATAATACATCTCATACCCATAGGGCGCGCCGCAGGGATGATGGCCACGTGGCACCAGCACCACATCGTGGTTTTTCACCGCCATGGTTTCATCCAAACTGCCATCTTCGGTGTACACCCGCTGAATGCCGTAACCCTGCGCGGGGTTCAGGCGGTGGTAATAGGTTTCCTCTAGGTACGTCATGCGCGGGAAATCATCCTCATCATGCCGATGCGGCGGATAGGACGACCAGTTGCCAGCGGAGGTGAAAACTTCTGTCACCAAAAGGCTAGAGGCCACATCGCGCCCCTCCATCGCGATATTATTGATATAGCGCGTATTGGCCCCCTGCCCGCGCAGGGTAAGATCAATGCCGTCAGGCCCAAGGCGGGCGGCGGGGTAATCTGCAATCGCAGGGGCCGAACAGATGGCAATGGTGCAATCGGTTGTTGCACGCACGTCCCATTGGCTGCGGGCAGGCAAGTAAATGCAATGCGGCGCAGTTTTTTCAAACACGTCCAATCGGTTACCAATTTTGCCCCAGTTTTGCCCTGCGCCATTCACCAAAGCATGGCCTTCGACCATCACCAAAATCACCTCGGTGCTGCCCGTGTTGCCCTGCGCGACATCTCCCGCCTTCAGGCGGTGCAGTGCAAAGCCAACATAGCCCCACCCCGCGCTGTGCGGCGTGATATCATGCACCAAGCCATGGGTGCTAAGCGGTTTGCGCAGCAGATCCATCGGCTATCCCTTGTCCAATCCCGCGCGGCGGGCAAAGCCCTTTAGCGCGCGCAGACCCATGGTTTGATAATCCAGCGGAATGCGCACGGACGGGTCTTGCTCTGCCTCGATCACCAGCCAACCCGAATAGCCATGGGCAGCGGCCACTTCCAAAACGCTGTAGAAATCCACCGCCCCGTCGGCATCGCCTGGCACGGTGAACACACCGCGCCGCACGCCTTCCAAAAAGGAAAGCCCCTGCTCGCGCACCGCGCGCATCACATCGGGGCGCACATTTTTGGCATGGATATGGGCCACGCGCCCCATATGCCGCTTGGCCAAACGCACAGGATCGCCGCCCCCGCAATAGCAATGCCCCGTATCCAACAGCAGGTGCAAATGCGGGCCCGTTTCGGCCATCAGGCGGTCAATTTCCCATTCCGCCTCGATCACTGTACCCATGTGATGGTGATACACCATGGTCACGCCCTGCGCGGCGGTATAGGCGGCCAGCGCCTCGATTCCCGCAGCAAAGGGTTTCCACTGCGCCGCCGTCAGGCGCGGGCGGTCATTGACCGCCATGTCATCGTTGCCATGAATCGCATTCGATGTTTCGCACACGATCACAACTTTGCAGCCCATGACTTTCAGTAGGTCGAGATAGGGCTGAAGCGCGGCCTTTTCGGTTTCCAAATCATTTACCAAAAGGTTGGTAGAATGCCAGCCCGAGACATATTTCAGCCCGCGCGGGCCCAGTTCTGCGTTCAGCCCTTCGGGCGTTGTGGGCAGTTTGTGCCCCTTTTCAATGCCGTCAAAGCCAATGGCCGCCGCCTCGTCTAGGCATTGCGCAAGGCTGATATGCGCGCCAAGGCTGCGGTCGTCATCATTCGTCCATGCAATCGGGTTTGCGCCGTAAAAGATCATGTATCACCTAAAGTTTAGTCAGCAAGACGCTGAATTTTCTTGTTTTTCTCAAAATTGGCGCGGCTGGCTTGTACTTCCGCGCGCGTTGACACCTCTGGCACGCCCACTTCCCACCACGCCCCGCCCGCCTCGGTGCTGGGCCATGGGTCGGTGTCAATGACAATCACCACAGGAATTTTGCTGCCCTTGGCGGCAGCAAGTTCCGCCTCAAGCTCGGCAATCGATGCCACTTTCACCGCCCGCGCCCCCATCGCGCCCGCATGTGCGGCAAAGTCGATATGGCTGGGGTTGATGTGATAGCTGTCATCCAAAAGGTTGTTAAACCCCGCCCCGCCCGTGCCCTTTTGCAAACGGTTGATGCAGCCGTAACCGCGATTGTCCGTAATCACCACGGTAAAGGGAATGCCCATCATCACCGCTGTGGCCAGTTCGGAATTGGCCATCATATAGCTGCCATCGCCCAGCATACAGATCACATCTGCATCGGGGCGCGCCATTTTAATGCCCATGGCACCCGCAATTTCATAGCCCATGCAGGAGAAACCGTATTCCATATGATAGCCGCCGGGCGCTGCATCCCAGATCTTGTGCAATTCCCCTGGCATTGTGCCTGCAGCGGACATGACCAATGTTTGCGCCGTGGCGGTGCGCTGCACAGCGCCGATAACCTGCATATCGGACGGAAGTCCTAGAGCATTCGGCGCGGCTTTCACCGCGTCTTTTGCCGCCTGCCAGTCGGTTTGCAACTGCGGGATCGCGGGCCATGTCCGCCCCTTCAGCCCCAGTGTCAGACCATCCAGCGCCACCAAGGCATCGGCCGTTAGGCTAATTGCGCCATGCTTATAGGCGTCATAGGGCGCGACGTTGATCGACAGGATTTTGCGCGCAGGGTTTTGGAACAATGACCACGATCCCGTGGTAAAATCTTGAAACCGCGTGCCCACGCCAATGACCAAATCGGCATCGCGGCACACCGCATTGGCCGCAGACCCGCCCGTTACCCCAACGGGGCCAAAGTTTTGCGGATGGTCATGCGCCAGCGCCGATTTGCCAGCCTGCGTTTCCACCACGGGTATGCAGTGCGCGCGGGCAAACTCGGCCAGCGCGGCCTCGGCCCCCGCATAAATCACGCCGCCACCTGCCACGATCACGGGGTTTTTCGCGGCTTTGATCGCGGCCAAGGCTGCATCAAATTCGCCCAGATCAAAGGCAGGGCGGCGAATGCGCCAGACCTTGGGTTCAAAGAAAACCGCAGGATAATCATAGGCTTCGGCCTGAGTATCTTGGCAGAACGCCAGTGTGACAGGGCCGCATTCGGCCGGATCGGTCATCACGCGCAAGGCCCGCGGCAGGGCTGTCATAATCTGCTCGGGGCGCATGATGCGGTCAAAATAACGGCTGACGGGGCGGAAGCAATCATTGGCCGATACTGTGCCATCGGTGAAATTTTCTAACTGCTGCAGCACAGGATCGGGCGCGCGATTGGCAAAAATATCCCCCGGAATAATCAGGAGCGGCAAGCGGTTGGCATAGGCCACGCCCGCCGCTGTGACAACGTTCAGCGCGCCTGGGCCAATCGACGTGGTCACCGCCATAGCGCGGCGGCGCTTTTGCGCCTTGGCATAGGCAATGGCGGCATGGGCCATGGTTTGCTCGTTATGACCGCGCCAAGTGGGCAGTGCATCGCGATGCGCATACAGCGCCTCGCCCAGACCCGCCACATTGCCATGGCCGAAAATCGCCCAAACCCCTTCGATGAACCGATCACCCTCTTCTGTCATTTGCACAGACAGCCAGCGCACCATCGCCTGCGCTGCGGTTAATCTGATTGTGGTCATCTCGTACCTCCATTTTCGCGGGCTTCGTCCCAGTATGAACACATCCGCGTGTAATTCTGCGCCATTTGCGCCACAGCTGTGGCGTCATCGACACGGCCTGCCATCCAATCTGCCCCAACATCGGCATGAATCGTGCGGCCCACAGCAAAACCTTTGACCAGCGGATACTTAGCCGCAAGGCTAAAGGACGCTGCAAGTTCGCTTTCCGATTGCCCAAGGCCAAGAATGACAATGCCCTGAACGTAAGGATCACGCGCCGTAATTGCAGCGCAGGTCGCAGCCCAAGCGGCATCACTTTGCATCGGCTCTAGCTTCCACCAATCGGGGTAAATGCCGATGTCATAAAAGCGTTCAATAAGCTTTGCCGTGGTCGTGTCATCCACCACGCCCACTTTGGACGGAATGATTTCCAGCAGCATTTCCAAGCGGTTACGTCGGCAGGCATGGAACAGGCGCAGCAGCGTATCTTCTTGTGCCGCGCGCATGTCATCAGCGTCATCAGGATGGCAAAAGCACAGAACCTTAACGATATGTTCCAGCGGCCATTCGCTTGAACCGCCAAAATCGGGGCCCAGTTCGGGCTCTAACGTTAGCGGGCGCGAGGACGGCCATTCAACGGGCCGCCCAATCCACAGCCCCTGCCCCGCCGCGCGGTGCAATGCTGTTTTGCCAAGGCGGTTGTCGCACAACAGTCCGAATCCCGCGCGCCCTGCGGCCACGGTTTCGGTCGCCTGCAAACAAAGTTCTTTGAAGCGGCCAATCTTTTCGGGGGTGGCACCAGCCATAACTTCCAATTGCGCGCGGTGGTCAAAGGCGAATATCCGCAGATCGCCCCATGTCTGGCGGCGGT
>CAXNEP010000087.1:0-8198 GCA_964200865.1 Cypionkella sp.
GCGCCATTTTTAGGGTGATGTGGGGGCGGATTGAGGCGAACTCGGTCGCCGTGGCTTATGTGCGCAACAAAACTGCCGAAGGTCGCGGATACTGGGTTTTGGCGATGGTGCTGCCAACGGCGGATGGCCATTTATCCATACGAATCAAGCCAACTTCGCCGCTTTTTACGCAGATCAAAGACATGTATCGCGGCATATCTGCCGCGGAACAGGGCGAATCGCTAAGCGTTGAAGACAGCGAAGTGCGCCTTATGGGCGAGCTTGGCGCGATGGGCTACCCCAGCTATGACGCGTTTCAAACAGCGGCCCTTTTGGCCGAATTTCGTGCGCGCTCGGCAGCCCTGTCGCCAAAACTAAAGGGCTATTTTACGGATATCGACCGCATCAAAAAAGGGTTGCAGGCCATCAAGTCTGCACAGGTTGATTTGATGGCGGCGGTTGAATCGCTGCGCGATTTGCCCACGAATATGCGCATTGTCGCCTCGCGGTTGGAACCTTCGGGTGGCCCGCTGTCGGCCATGTCGGATATTTACAATTCAACCTCTGCCGTTTTGTTCCAAGAAATCACCGATTTCGCCTTGGGCCAGACCAGCATCAGCAAGCGTATGGATGAAGCCTTTGAAAAGGCATGTTTTTTCAAGGTTTCCACCCTGCTGGTCGAAGAAACCATGGCCGCAACAGCGCAGGATGATCTGCTAGAACATGGCGTTGACCCAAGTGTGGAAATGACACTTTTGGGTAATGTGCTGGCGCAGTACACGGCGATTGAACGCGAATCTTTGCAAATTGCCGAACGGCTTGCGCAGGATTTGAACCGCGCCTCCTATGACTTGCGCCGCTCGATGCTGGGTCTTGATACCATTCGTGTGATGGGCCTAGTTGAAAGCGGGCGCTTGGGCAGCGAAGGCAGCCGCATTGGCGCCACGATGGAGCAGATTGGCGGGTGCCACAGCGCCATCATTGCGCTTTTGCAAAGCATCAAAGACAACGCCGCGATTGTGAATGCGGGCGTTGCGGGGCTGCGTATGCATTTCCAAAAGCGCGGCGCTTTGGCGGCGGGTTAGGGTTACTTCCCTTTCCAAACGGGTTCACGCTTTTCGGCAAAGGCGCGCGCGCCTTCCAGTTGGTCTTCGCTGGAATACAGCCTATCAACGCTGGGCAACTGGCGTTTTGTGATGCGGCTGAGGGCGTCTTGGAACCGCATATTTTCCGCCTCGCGCACCACTTCCTTGATCGCGGCATAGACAAGCGGCGGGCCAGATTCCAGCAGCCGCGCCAGATCCCACGCTTTGCCCAGCAGGGTATCTGGCGTGCAAATCTCTTTCACAATGCCAAGGCGGTGCGCCTCCTCCGCGTCAAACCAACGGCCTGTCAGCAGTAAATCCATGGCAACGTGATAAGGTATGCGTTTTGGCAGTTTGATGCTGGCGGCATCGGCAACGGTGCCCGAACGGATTTCAGGCAACGCGAAAGTGGCGGTATCAGAACACAGAATTAAATCCGCCGACAGCGCGAGTTCTAACCCCCCACCACAGCAAATGCCGTTCACGGCGGCGATGACAGGCTTGTTCAGGTTTGGCAGTTCTTGCAACCCGCCAAAGCCGCCAACACCATAATCGCCATCCACCGCATCCCCGCCTGCGGCGGCCTTCAAATCCCAGCCTGGGCAGAAAAACTTATCTCCCGCCGCGCGCAAAATGCACACGCGCAGACTGTCATCATCGCGGAAGGCGCGAAAGGTCAGCCCCATGATGCGGCTGGTGGCCAGATCGATGGCGTTGGCTTTTGGGCGATCTAGCGTCATCTCTAAAATCGCGCCATCGCGGCGGGTTTTGATCGGGCCGTCTTGTGTCATCTCCATCTGCATCTTCACACCTTTCTGATCAGCGCATCCACCGCCACTGCGCCCGTTTCGCGCAGCAGGATGGGGTTTATTTCAATTTCTTCAAAGCTTTGGTCAGATTCCATCAGCGCGCCCAAGGTCAGTGCCACCTGCACCAGCGCCCCCGTATCCGCCTTTGGCCGCCCGCGATACCCGTCCAGCAGCGGCCACAGGCGCAAACGGCGCAGGGCTGCGGCAATGTCATCCGCCGATGCGGGCCAGACCAACGTGACGGTATCGGCCAAAACCTCGGCGGTCACGCCGCCCATACCTAGGGTTAGCGTCACACCATAAACAGGGTCGCGCGCAAGGCCCAGCAGAACCTCGGCCACCGCGCCAGTGACCATTTCTTCGGCCAAATAGCCCCGCGCGCCCGCCATTTCGGCCTGCCCGTCTAGGCTGGTCAGGTTCAACCGCACCGCGCCACTTTCAGTTTTATGGGCAAATCCCAGCCCTTTCAGGGCCAAAGGCGGGGTCAATCCACGCGCCTTTTGTACCAATTCCTGCAATGTTTCAGCGGTTTGCGAGTGTGGCACAGCCACGCCCGCGCCCTGCAAAATCTGCTTTGCGTCATGCTCGCTCAGCAGGCGCGCCTCGCGCAGCGGCAGGGCAGGAACAAGCCGCCAACCCGCTGGCCCCGCAGGCGTTTGCGCCGCCGCAATCGCGGCCAATGCCGTCTCTAACCCCATCAAGGTGCAGATACCCTGATCCATCAGGCGCATGGCCACGCCCTCATCGAAATTCTCGGGAATGGACGCCACAGGAAAGGCAATTTTCCCGGTTGCGTGCTGCGCCGCCACAATGGCATCCAGCGCAGGCTGATACCCCGCAGGATCGCAGCGGTCAGCCCGCGGCGGATCGATAATGTAAATGCCCGCGTCATAGCCCGCGAGCATCGAGGTGAAAACTTCTGTCGTGCGCGGCCCGTCGCCCCAGATAAAGGTATGATAATCCAATGGGTTAGATATGGTCACAATCGGCCCCAGCACTTCGGCCAGATGGGCGTGGATGGCCGTTGGCACGGGGGGAAAGTCTATGCCAAAGGGCGCGGCAAGATCGGCGACCAGCCCCGCCTCGCCGCCCGAACATGACAGCGAACAGATGCGCCGCCCCAAATCAGGCCCATGCGTGTGGAATATCTTCAGCGTTTCCAGCAGTTCGGCAGGGCTGTTCACTTCGGCCACGCCAATCTGGCGCAAAAAGGCCGAACTTGCCGCCCCGCCCCCCGCCAGCGATGCGGTATGTGAGGCGGCGGCCGCGCGCGACATTTCGGTTTTGCCAGATTTGATGGCAACAATCCCTTTACCCGCCGCGCGCGCGGCCTGCGCAAGGGCTGCAAAAGCAGGGGCATCATCAATGCCTTCGATATACAGGCCAAGGGCCGTGACGCGCGGATCGTCCAGCAGCGCGCCCGCCAAATCGGCCAGCCCCACCATCGCCGCATTGCCCAAACAGGCCACATAGGCCACAGGCAGAGCCCGCTTTTGCATGCCTAAATTGATCACGATATTGGAAGATTGGCTGACCAGCGCCACGCCGCGATCCACCGCAATCCCGCCATGCTGATCGGGCCATAGCAGCGCGCCGTCTAGATAATTGATCACGCCATAACAGTTGGGGCCAAGAATGGGCATATCCCCCGCCGCCGCCACCAATTGCGCCTGCAATTCAGGCGCGCCCGCCTCTGTCCAACCCGAGGCAAAACAAATCGCCCCGCCAGCGCCCATGGCAGAAAGTTCGCCCACCACATCAACCGTGGCATGACGGTTTACGCCAATAAACGTGGCGTCGGGTGCATGGGGCAAATCCGAAAGGCGGGCATAGGCACGCAGACCGCCGATTTGCGCTTTGGTGGGATGAACGGGCCAGATCGGGCCGTCAAAGCCCATCTTTTGGCATTGCTCAATCACATTCAGCGCCCAGCCCGCGCCAAGCACGGCGATGGATTTCGGGCGCAGCAGGCGGGAAAGGTCACGCATTGTGGAGACCCCGCAGGGGGGCGCTCGCGCCCCCCGCCTTGCCCAAGCGGGCAAGGCCCCCCCCTGAGGATATTTTCAAAGAAAAGAAGTTAAAAACAGATGCAAACCCCACCTCTGTCACCAGAGGCAGGGCCGCTTCTCTTCTTACGGTCATCGGCTTCCCAGCCTGTACCGTGACATCTTTATCGCCCATTAAGGTTAACATTTCGTTTCTTTTCTTCACAAATATCCTCGGGGGGTGAGCGAAGCGAGGGGGGGCGAGCCCCCCCTTATCCGCCGTAGGGTCGCAACAACTCGCGGCTGATGATGTGGCGCTGAATTTCGGATGTGCCTTCCCAAATCCTCTCCACACGGGCATCGCGCCAGATGCGTTCCAGTGGCAGATCGTCCATCAATCCCATGCCTCCGTGAATTTGGATGGCTTCATCGGCAATCATCGCCAGCACTTCGCTGGCCTTGAGTTTTGCCATCGCCATATCGGCGTCTGTTACGCTGCCAGCGTCGTATTTCCATGCCGCCTCAAACGTGAGCAGATCGGCGGCTTTCAGTTCCATCGCCATATCGGCCAGCTTAAACGAAACGCCCTGAAACTTGCCGATTTGTTGGCCAAATTGCTTACGCGCGGCGGCATAGGAAATAGCCAGCGCCAGCGCGCGGTCGGCGCGGCCAAGGCAGGTGGAGGCCACTTGCAGGCGCGTCGCCCCCAGCCATTTGCCTGCCACTTCAAAGCCCTTATGCACTTCGCCCAGCACATTTTCGGCGGGGATGCGGCAATCGTCAAATTCCAAAATGCAGTTGGTATAGCCGCGATGCGAGACGTTTTTATAGCCCTCGCGCACGGAAAAGCCTTTGGTGCCTTTATCGACGAAAAAGGCGGTGATCAGCTTTTTCGGCCCGCGCGGCGTGTCTTCCTCGCCTGTGGCCATAAAGGCGATTGTAAAGCCCGCAATATCTGCGTGGCTGATGAAATGCTTGGTGCCGTTTAGCACAAAATCGCCCCCGTCTTGGCGGGCCGATGCTTTCATGCCGCGCAGATCAGACCCTGCACCGGGTTCGGTCATAGCCAAACAATCCCATGTCTCGCCGCGAATGCAGGGCATCAAATAGCGCTCGCGCTGCGCCTTATTACCTGCCAGCAGAATGTTGGACGGGCGCGCGACGCATGTCCAATGCAGCGCATAATTGGCGCGGCCAAGTTCCTTTTCATAGAGCAGCCACGCCATCGTATCCAATCCCGCGCCGCCCACTTCGGCGGGCATATTGGCGGCGTAAAGGCCTGCTTCCATGGCCTTTTTCTGCACCTCGCGCACGATTTCCATCGGCAGATGGTTTGTGCGTTCGACCAGCGCTTCGTGCGGGTAAAGTTCGGCTTCCACAAAGGCGCGGGTGGTATCCACGATCATTTGCTGTTCGCTCGTCAGGCCAAAATGCATGTTATACCTGTGGGTCTGGGTTGATGGTAAATCCGTCGATGGTGATGGCTTGGCCCGAAATCAGCCGCCCGCCGTCCGAGGCAAGGAACACCGCCATATTGGCAACGTCCTGCGCATCGACAAGGCTGCGCAGGGCGGTTCCCGCCTCGTACCCCGCGCGGACGGCCTGCGGGGTCATGCCTTTGGCGGCGGCTTCATCGGCAAAAACGCGGTCGATGCGGGGGCCGTTGACCGAGCCTGGCAGAATGGCGTTGGCGCGGATACCTTGCGCGCCCAGCTCCATAGCAAGGGTTTTCATCAGCCCGATCACCGCCCATTTCGCCGCCGCATAGGGGCTGCGATAGGGAAAGCCGTAGATGCCTGCGGTGGAAGAGGTGAACAAAACGCAAGACCCGCGCCGCAGCAGCGGAATCGTATGCTTAGCGGTTAGAAACGCGCCATCAAGGTTGACGGCAAGGCAATCACGCCAGCCGTCAAGCGGCATATCGGCAATGCTGGCGGTTGGCCCTTTGATCCCTGCATTGGCGCAGACCACGTCCAATGCGCCCCATTCAGCGGCGATTTCGGCGGCCAGCGATTGCATCTGCGCCTCGTCCCGCACATCGGCTAGGCTGGCGCGGTGTGGGCTAGCGGCCACGGCGGCACCGTCCACATCGGTCACCCAAACGCGGTAGCCAGCTGCGGCAAAGGCATCTGCCATCACCGCGCCAATGCCATTCGCCCCTGCGGTGATAAGGACTGATTTCATGTCTTTTGCCCAACGGCGCGGCCAGCGCCTTCGGGTGCAGGCAGGTTTGCGTGGGCAGCGACCAGCGGCATTAGCTGCGCCAATACCTGCGGCGCGGCAGGGCAGGTCTTGCCCGCTTTCATATCCACGTGCAGGCACATCTGCTCGACGGTAGCCAGCAGGTCATCGCCGCGCATAATGCGCACAAAAACGCGGATGCGCTTTTCATCTGCCGACAGAATTTGCAGCGTGCAGGTCAGCCTATCGCCCAATTTCCCTTCGCCCAAATGGCGGATATGGGTTTCGGCGGTGTAATAGCTGTGGCCGCCGCCCACATAATCCATTCCCGCACCGATCAGCCGCAGGAAATTGTCCACCGCTTCGGAATTGGCAAACAGATAGCGGCTTTCGGTCATATGGCCGTTATAGTCGATCCACGCGGGCAGCACTTGCAGATGGGCCATGACCAAGGGTTCGGATTTCGGCCCCATATCGGTTTGCGCGTGAAATTCCGCCGCCCGCGCCGCATCATGGTCGCGCAGCACCTTGCCTGCGCCCCAATTACGGTCTTTCAACGTGCGCAAAAAGCCGACAAGGTTTTGATCGCGGATGCGTTCCAATTCGCGGATGGTGTACATGCCTGATTGTTCGTCAGACTGGCCTGCCACCAGATCAACCAGTTCTTCGTTAAACTCGGGCACGTCCATCAATTTCGACCACGGCCATTTTAGGGTGGGGCCGAATTGGGCCATGAAGTGGCGCATCCCCGCCTCGCCCCCCGCGATGCGGTAGGTTTCAAAAAGGCCCATTTGCCCCCAGCGCAGGCCAAAGCCCATGCGGATGGCCTCGTCGATTTCGGTTGTTGTCGCGATGCCGTCTTTCAGCATCCACAAGGCTTCGCGCCAGACCGCCTCAAGGAACCGATTGCCGACAAAGGCATCGATTTCGTGCCTAATCACCAGCGGGAACATGCCGATGTCTTTCATGATTTGCACGGTGCGTTCCACCACTTCGGGCCGGTTCGCTGGGCTGCCTGAAATTTCAGACAGGGGCAGAAGGTAGACGGGGTTGAACGGGTGGGCGACGATGATGTTGGCGGGGTTTGGCGCGCCTGCCTGCAAATCGGTGGCCTTGAACCCAGACGTCGACGATCCGATCAGCACATCGGGGTTGGCCTGTTGCAACTGCGCATAGACGCGCTGTTTCAATTCGATCCGCTCAGACACGGATTCTTGCACATATTCCGCGCCGTCGACAGCCTCGCCAATGGTGCCATGAAAGGTCAGGCGGCCTTCGGGCGGCATCGGCACATCGGAAAGGGCAGGCAGGGCAAGGCGGGCGTTGGCCATGACGGCGGCGATTTTGCGTTCCGCCTCTGGGTCGGGATCGAACACGCCCACATCCCAGCCGTTCAGCAAAAACCGCGCCGCCCAGCCGCCGCCAATCACCCCACCGCCAATAATCGCTGCCTTACGTGCCATATCTTATATCCTGCCCTTAATGCTGAACCCATTCCAGTTGGGTCGTATCATATCCATTCGCCGCAAATACGCCCAGCGCGCGCTCTTTATCCGCCTGCGACAAGGTCGGCTTTCGCGCCAAAATCCAGCCAAAGCCGCCCTTTGGCGCGCCCACCACGGCCATGGAATAATTGGATTTCACATCCAAAACCCAATAATCCCCTGCGGCGATTGCACCCAGCCACGGCACAAAGGTGACCTTCAGCTTTGCACTATCCACCACCCAAGCCTTGCCTTCGATAGCCTCGGTCGCACCGTCTTTGGTGCAAGAGTTCACCACAGAAATATCGCCATCCTCCCGCATCGCATAGGTGGCGGTGACATTGGTGCAGCCCGCCTCGAACCGATTGGGAAAGCGGGCGATTTCGTACCAAGTGCCAAGGTAGCGGTTCAAATCGACCTTTGGGGCCACTGTCATGGCAACAGAGGCATCGCGCACCTCGGCCTGCGCGGCAATGGGCAGCGCCAATAGGGCGGCAAGGGTTAGGGATTTAAGCATATTGGATTACCTCGGCAATGGCGCCCGCTTTTCCAGTTTCAGCTTGGCCCGCACCTCGGCAGGGGTAATCACCCGCGCGCCAAGGTTCGAGATTATGCTAACTGCGCGTTCAACCAGCTGGGCATTGGTGGCCAAAACGCCCTTGTCCAGCCAAAGGT
>CAXNEP010000088.1:0-8189 GCA_964200865.1 Cypionkella sp.
CAAGTGTTCACCATGTTCATCCTGACTGTGGCCGCGGCTGAGGCGGCCATTGGCCTTGCCCTGCTGGTCGTGTTCTTCCGCAATCGCGGCACGATCGATGTTGAAGACGTAAACGTGATGAAAGGCTAACCCATGGCACAGATTATCCTTTTCGCGCCACTGGTTGGGGCCATTCTGGCGGGGTTCGGCTGGCGCCTGATGGGCGAGCGGGCCGCGCAACTGCTGGCCACCGCGCTGGTGTTCCTTGCCGCCATTCTGTCTTGGGTAATTTTCATCGGCTTTGACGGCACGACCCAGCAAATCACCATTTTGCGGTTCTTGGATTCGGGCGCATTGCAGGCCCATTGGGGCATTCGCGTCGACCGCATGACGGCGATCATGCTGGTGGTGGTGAACTCGGTCTCGGCTTTGGTGCACCTGTATTCGTTCGGCTACATGGCGCATGATGATAACTGGGGGCAGGGCGAGGCGTATCGCGCGCGGTTCTTCGCGTATCTGTCGTTCTTTACCTTTTCGATGCTGGCGCTGGTCACGTCTGACAACCTGATCCAGATGTTCTTTGGCTGGGAAGGGGTGGGCGTTGCGTCTTACCTGTTGATCGGGTTCTATTTCAAAAAAGAATCCGCCAATGCCGCCAGCATTAAGGCATTCGTCGTCAACCGCGTGGGGGACTTTGGCTTTGCCTTAGGGATTTTCGCGCTGTTCTACCTGACGGGCAGCGTTAAGTTTGACGATGTTTTTGCCGCCGCCCCGCAGCTGGCGCAGACGCAGCTGCATTTCTTGTGGACGGAATGGAACGCGGCCAACCTGATTGGCGTTTTGCTGTTCATCGGGGCGATGGGCAAATCGGCGCAGCTTTTCCTGCACACATGGCTGCCCGACGCGATGGAAGGGCCAACGCCCGTATCCGCGCTGATCCACGCGGCAACCATGGTGACGGCAGGGGTGTTCCTTGTCTCGCGCATGTCGCCGCTGTATGAATACGCCCCCTATGCCAAGGATATGATCGTTGTTGTGGGTGCGACGACCGCGTTTTTTGCCGCCACTGTCGGGCTTGTTCAAAACGATATCAAACGCGTGATCGCCTATTCCACCTGCTCGCAGCTGGGGTATATGTTCGTTGCTGCTGGCGTGGGCATGTATCCCGTGGCGATGTTCCATCTGTTCACGCATGCCTTCTTCAAGGCGATGCTGTTCCTTGGCGCGGGGTCGGTGATCCACGCGATGCACCACGAACAAGACATGCGCAATTACGGCGGTTTGCGCAAAAAGATCCCGTTCACGTTCTGGATGATGATGATTGGCACGCTGGCCATTACCGGCGTGGGCATTCCGCTGACGCATTTCGGCTTTGCTGGGTTCCTATCCAAAGACGCGGTGATTGAATCGGCCTTTGTGGGCAGCAACTATGCCTTTGCCTTGCTGGTGATTGCCGCGCTGATGACCAGTTTCTATTCGTGGCGGCTGATGTTTATGACCTTTTTCGGCGCCCCGCGCGGCGATGCCCATACGCATGAGCACGCGCATGAAAGCCCCTTGGTCATGCTGGTGCCCCTTGGCGCGCTGTCGGTCGGCGCGATTTTTGCGGGGATGATCTGGTTTAACAACTTCTTCGGCGATGAAGCGAAAATGCGCGATTGGTTCGCGATGGAGCCTGCCGCCGCCCATCATTCGGACGCAGCCCATAGCGAAGGCGAAGCAAAGGTTGAAGGCGAGGCGCAGGTTGAGGGCGAGGCGGTGGCCGCAGAACAAGCCGATGCGCATTCAGCCGAAGCCGCCCCCGCTGGCACTGCCAAATTCGCCTTTGATGCCGAAGTGTTGCACGCCGCGCATGAGGTGCCAAAATGGGTGAAAGTCTCGCCCTTTGTCGCCATGGTTCTGGGCCTGTCGCTCGCTTGGCTGTTCTACATCAAAAACCCAAGCCTGCCAGGCGCACTGGCCCGCCAGCAAGCGCCGCTTTATCAGTTCCTTTTGAACAAATGGTATTTTGATGAGATTTACGATGCCATAATCATCCGCCCTGCCATGTGGCTGGGCCGCCAATTGTGGACAAAGGGCGACGGCGCGGTGATTGACGGCGCGCTGAATGGGGTGGCGATGGGGATTATCCCAATGCTGACCCGCCTCGCGGGGCGCGCCCAGTCGGGCTATGTGTTTACCTATGCTTTTGCCATGGTTCTGGGCATTGCCGCCCTGATCACTTGGATGACGCTGTTTGGGGGGCGTTAAGCGATGAATAACCTTCTGTCACTTATCACCTTTACCCCTGCGGTTGCGGCACTCATCCTTGCGCTGTTTTTGCGCGGCAATGATGCGGCAGCGCAGCGCAATGGCAAATATCTGGCGCTGCTGGCGACATTGATCAGCTTTGCGGCATCCCTTTTGCTGCTGGTGGGGTTTGATCCCGCCAACACCGCGATGCAGTTTGTCGAAGAACGCCGTTGGATTATGGGGCTAACCTATAAAATGGGCGTCGATGGTATATCGCTGCCCTTCGTGCTGCTGACCACCTTCCTAATGCCCATCACCATCTTGTCCACTTGGGCGGTGACCGACCGCGTGAAGGACTATATGATCGCCTTCCTTTTGCTGGAAACGATGATTTTGGGCGTGTTCTGCGCGCTGGATTTGGTGCTGTTCTATCTGTTCTTCGAGGCAGGGCTGATCCCGATGTTCCTAATCATCGGGATTTGGGGCGGGCTGAACCGCATCTATGCGGCGTTCAAGTTCTTCCTTTATACCTTCCTTGGCTCGGTGCTGATGCTGGTGGCCATGATCGGAATGTTCGTGATGGCGGGCACCACCGATATTCCCACGCTGATGCTGTTCGATTTCCCCGCTGAGCCGATGACGGTTTTGGGCATCACCCTAGCAGGCGGGGTGCAAACCTTGCTGTTCCTTGCATTCTTCGCCAGTTTTGCGGTGAAAATGCCGATGTGGCCTGTGCATACATGGCTGCCCGATGCCCACGTTCAGGCCCCCACAGCAGGTTCGGTTTTGCTGGCAGCCGTGCTGCTGAAAATGGGCGGCTATGGATTCTTGCGCTTTAGCCTGCCGATGTTTCCCGCTGGTGCGGCCGAAATGACGACGATCATTCTTTGGATGTCGGCGATTGCAATTGTTTATACCTCGCTGGTGGCCCTTGTTCAGACCGATATGAAAAAGCTGATCGCCTATTCATCGGTTGCCCATATGGGCTATGTCACCATGGGGATTTTTGCCGCCAATCAGCAGGGCGTTGATGGTGCTATTTTCCAAATGATATCGCACGGCTTCATCTCTGGCGCGCTGTTTTTGTGCGTGGGGGTCATTTATGATCGTATGCACACGCGCGACATTGATGCATACGGCGGGCTTGTCAGCCGTATGCCTGCCTATGCGTTGGTGTTCATGTTCTTTACCATGGCCAATGTCGGCCTGCCGGGCACCTCGGGCTTTGTGGGCGAGTTTCTAACGCTGATGGGTATTTTCCAAGTCAACACATGGGTTGCCGTGGTGGCCACATCGGGCGTGATCCTGTCTGCCGCCTATGCGCTGTGGCTGTACCGCCGCGTGACCTTTGGCGCGCTGGTGAAAGAAAGCTTGAAATCCATCACCGATATGTCGCGGCGCGAGCGGGCCATTTTCGCGCCGCTCATCATTATGACCCTGCTTTTGGGCGTATATCCCGCCGCCGTGACCGATTTGATTGGCCCCTCGGTTACCGCCTTGGTGACCGATTACGCAGCCTCTGTGCCGCAACTGGCCGAAGCCGCCACGCATTAAAGGACGATTGATATGACTTCTTCTGATCTAGCCACCGTCCTGCCCGAAGTGCTGCTGGCCGCCTATGCGATGCTGGCACTGCTGGTTTGCGTTTACACGGGCAAGGATAAGCTGACAGGCGCGATCACTTGGGCCACGGCAGCGGTATTTGTGGCGCTGGCGGCCTATATCGGGTTTGGCATGGATGGCGCGGCCAGCACGGGCTTTGGCGGGTTGATTGTGGATGATGCCTTTGCCCGCTTTGCCAAAGTGGCGATTTTGCTGTCATCTGCCGTGGTGCTGGTGATGGCGCAAGATTACATGGCCCGCGCCGATTTGGACCGTTTTGAATATCCTATCTTAATCGCACTGGCCGTTGTTGGCATGATGGTCATGGTATCTGCGGCCGATTTGATGACCCTGTATATGGGCCTAGAGCTGCAATCGCTGGCGCTATATGTCATCACCGCCCTGCGCCGCGATTCTGTGAAATCCACCGAAGCGGGGCTGAAGTATTTCGTGCTGGGCGCGCTGTCGTCGGGCTTGCTGCTGTATGGTGCATCCTTGGTTTACGGCTATGCGGGCAGCACCAATTTTGCTGTCATTATGACCGCCGCGGGCACGGGGGCAGCCCCCATTGGCCTGCTGATTGGCACGGTATTTGTGCTGGCAGGTATGGCGTTCAAAGTATCTGCCGCGCCGTTCCACATGTGGACACCCGATGTATACGAGGGCGCGCCAACCCCAATCACCGCATTCCTTGCCACTGCGCCAAAGGTCGCCGCCATGGCGCTGATCGCCCGCGTGGTACAAGATGCTTTTGGCGGAGTAATCCGCGATTGGAGCCAGGTTCTGGCGGCCCTTTCCGTCGCTTCGATGTTCCTTGGCGCGATTGCGGCCATTGGTCAGCGCGATATCAAACGCCTAATGGCCTATTCATCTATCGCGCATATGGGCTTTGCCCTGATGGGCCTTGCGGCGGGTACGGCCATGGGTGTGCAGGCGATGCTAGTGTATATGTCCATCTATGTGATCATGAACATCGGCACCTTTGCCTTTATCCTGTCGCTGGAACGGGATGGCAAATCGGTGACCGATATCGCCAGCCTGAACCAATTTGCGAAAGTGGAACCGCTAAAGGCGCTGGCCGTGCTGGTGCTGATGTTTTCGCTGGCTGGCGTTCCGCCCCTGCTGGGGTTCTGGGGGAAATTTGGCGTGCTGCTGGCGGCCTATGATGCGGGCATGGCGTGGCTGGCGCTGGCAGGTGCCGTGGCCTCGGTCATCGGGGCGTTTTACTATCTGCGCATCATCTATTTCATGTATTTCGGTGCAGATGTGGCCCCAGCGACCACCCGCATGTCATCGGTACAATGGGCGGTGTTCATCGCAGCCTCTATCGCCGTTGTGGCAGGCACCATCAACCTGTTCGGGCTAGAGGGCCCCGCCACCGCCGCCGCCGAGGCGCTGCTTGGCTAACACGTCCCCCGCTGCGGGCGCGGGCTGGCCGCAGGGCTATGGCCGCGCCGTTTTCGACAGCCTGCCGTCCACCAACGCCGCCGCCTTGGCCGCAGATGGGCCGATCTGGATTATGGCCCATGTGCAGACCGCAGGGCGGGGCAGGCGCGCCCGCGCGTGGGACAGCCCGCGCGGCAACCTCTATGCCAGCCTGTGCCTGCACCCCTTGGATGCGCCCGCGCAAATGGCCCTGCGCAGCTTTGCCGCAGCCCTTGCCCTGCGCGACGCTTTGATCGCCGCAGGCGTGGCGGGCGATACCATCACCCTGAAATGGCCCAATGACGTGCTGATCGCGGGGCGCAAAGTGGCGGGTATCCTGTTGGAAAGCAGCCCGCGAGGGGCCTTGCCCTGCCTTGCCATCGGCTTTGGCGTGAACCTTGCAGCCTATCCCGATCTGGGGGCGGTTGAGGCGGCGGCGACCGCGCCCACATCGGTTCTGCGCGAAGCTGGCCTAACCATCGCGCCCGAGGCATGTCTAACCCATCTTGCCGCCAGCTATGCGGCGCGCGAGGCGCAGTTTACCGCCGCAGGCTTTGCCCCCCTTCGCGCGGATTTCCTTGCCCACGCCGCCCGCATGGGCGAGGGAATCACCGCGCGTTTGGGCACTGGCGCATCCCATACAGGGCGCTATGAGACGATTGACGAAACAGGTAACCTGATACTGACCACCGCCGCTGGCCGCATGGCCATTTCGGCGGCAGATGTGTTTTTCGGATAGGGGGCGCACCCATGCTGCTGGCCATAGATTGCGGCAACACCAACACGGTGTTTTCCATTTGGAACGGGGCGCGGTTTACCGCGACATGGCGCATTGCCACGGATCATAAACGCACGGCGGATGAGTATTTTGTTTGGCTGTCATCGCTGCTGATGCTGACCAAAACCGAAGCGAATATCACCGAGGCGATTATTTCCAGCACCGTGCCGCGCGTGGTGTTTAACCTGCGCGTTTTGTGCGACCGCTACTTCAACTGCCGCCCGCTGGTGGTGGGCCGCGCCGATTGCGCCCTTCCTGTGCCCCCGCGCGTGGACGCGGGCACGATTGTGGGGCCTGATCGCTTGGTCAACACCGTAGGCGGGTTTGATCGGCACGGCGGCAATCTGATTGTGGTGGATTTTGGCACTGCCACTACCTTTGATGTGGTCGACACCGACGGCGCCTATGTGGGCGGCGTGATTGCGCCCGGCGTCAATTTGTCGCTAGAGGCGCTGCACATGGCCGCCGCCGCCCTGCCGCATATCGATGTGGCCAAACCTTTGCGCGCCATCGGCACGAATACCGTTGCCTGTATGCAGTCAGGGGTTTATTGGGGCTATATCGGTTTGATCGAAGGTATCGTGCGCGCTGTGCGGGGCGAGCGCGCCGCTCCGATGAAAGTGATCGCAACGGGGGGGCTTGCCTCCTTGTTTGCGCAAGGAACCGATCTATTTGACGCTATTGAAGATGATTTGACGATGCACGGACTTGTGCTGATCAACACCTATAACAAGGACACAGCATGAGCGGTGAACGGCTGATATACCTGCCTCTAGGCGGCGCTGGCGAAATTGGCATGAATGCCTATGTCTATGGCTATGGCCCAAAGGGGCGCGAGCGGTTGATCTTGGTCGATCTGGGCGTGGCCTTTCCCGATATGGACACATCCCCAGGCGTCGATCTGATCCTGCCCGATATTGCCTGGCTAGAGGCGAATGTATCGCGCCTTGAGGCGATCTTTATCACCCATGCGCATGAAGATCATATCGGCGCGCTGGCCCATTTGTGGGAACGGCTGCAAAAGCCCGTCTATATGCGCAAATTCACCGCCACCATCGGGCGGATGAAGTTTGAAGAGGCAGGCCACCCCAAAGACGCCATCACCACCGTGGCCGCGCGCCCCGAAGTGGTGAAAGCTGGCCCGTTCGAGGTGCAATTTGTGCCTGTTTCCCACTCCATCCCCGAATCCAGCGCGCTCATCATCGACACGCCATTGGGGCGCATCGTGCATTCTGGCGATTTTAAACGCGATGCCACGCCCATCGTGGGCGAGGGATGGGATGATGCGATGCTGTCCGCCATCGCGGCCGAGCGCCCCGTTAAGGCGCTGATGTGCGATTCAACCAACGTTTTCAGCACGCACGAAGGGCGCAGCGAATCCACGCTGAAAGAACCGCTGTCCGAACTGATCAAAGGCGCGGGCGGCATGGTTGTGGCAACCACTTTTGCCAGCAACGTGGCGCGTCTGAAAACTTTGGCCGAGGCGGCAAAGGCCGCTGATCGTTCGATCTGCCTGCTGGGCCGCGCGATGAAGCGGATGGTTTCGGCGGCCGAAATTTCGGGCGTGCTGAAGGATTTTCCGCGCACCATCACCCCAGAAGAGGCGCTGGAAGTGCCGCGCCGCAATCTGATGCTGATTGTGACAGGATCGCAGGGCGAACGGCGCGCAGCCTCGGCGCAACTGGCGCGCGGCAAATATTTGGGGATTGAAATGAAGGAAGGGGATTTGTTCCTATTCTCCTCCAAAACCATTCCCGGCAATGAGCGCGGCGTGCTAACCATTATGAACGGCCTTTCCGAAAAAGGCGTGGATGTTCAAGATGATGCGGGCGGAAAGTACCACGTATCAGGTCATGCCAACCGCCCCGATCTGGAACATGCCCACCGCATTTTCCTGCCCGATATGCTGTTGCCCATGCACGGTGAGCACCGCCATCTGCGCGAACATATGCGCATCGCCCATGCCTCTGGTATCGCCTCTGTTGTGGCGACCAACGGCATGATGGTGGATATTTCAGGCGACGAGCCGAAAGTGGTGGAATATATCGACGCGGGCCGCAGCTATTTGGACGGGTCTGTGATCATCGGCGCGATGGATGGCATCGTGCGCGACCGTATCCGCATGGCGCTGAACGGGCGCGTGATGGTGACGGTTCTGATGGACGAAGACGAC
>CAXNEP010000089.1:0-8106 GCA_964200865.1 Cypionkella sp.
ATGTGATTATCCCCATGATGCGCCCTGTGTTCATCACCGTTTTGGTGCTGGCGGCGGCGGGGATTATTCGCCTTTACGATCTGGTTGTGGCGCAAACATCGGGCGGGCCGGGCATATCCAGCCAAGTGCCTGCAATGTATGTCTACCGCTATATGTTTTCGGCGCAAAATCTGGGCCAAGGCTTTGCGGCGTCTACCATGATGCTGCTGTCGGTGCTGATTGTGCTGATCCCTTGGGCCTATCTTGAATTTGGAGGCAAAAAGCGTGGCTAGTGTAACAACCAATATCGCGGCCAACAGGGCAACTGCCTCTGCACGCGGGCCAAAGCCGCGCCGCACCTTCTCGCCGCGCAATATCATGCTGTATGGCACGCTTTTGGTGATGTGCTTTTATTACCTGCTGCCGCTGTGGGTGATGGTGATGACATCGCTGAAAGGCATGCCAGAAATTCGGATGGGCAATATTTTTGCCCCGCCCGTGGAAATTACGTTCGAGCCGTGGGTGAAAGCGTGGTCAACCGCCTGCACGGGGCTGAACTGCGATGGCCTGTCGCGCGGGTTTTGGAATTCGGTGCAAATCACTGTGCCTTCGGTGATTATTTCGATCATCGTGGCCTCGGTGAACGGCTATGCTTTGGTGAATTGGAAATTTAAAGGGTCGGAAGTGTTCTTTACGATCCTGATTTTCGGCAGCTTTATTCCCTATCAGATTATGCTGTATCCGATGGTGATTTTGCTGCGCGAGGCGGGGCTGTATGGATCGCTTGGCGGGCTGGTTTTGGTGCATACCATCTTTGGGATGCCCATTCTGACGCTGCTGTTTCGCAACTATTTCTCCTCCCTTCCAGAAGAGCTGTTCAAAGCCGCCCGCGTGGATGGCGCTGGGTTTTGGGGGATTTACTTGCGTATCATGCTGCCGATGAGCCTGCCGATGTTCGTGGTGGCGCTGATCTTGCAGGTGACGGGGATTTGGAACGATTTTCTGTTCGGCGTGGTCTTCACCAAACCCGAAATTTACCCGATGACGGTGCAACTGAACAACATCGTCAACTCGGTTCAGGGGGTGAAGGAATATAACGTCAACATGGCGGCGACCATGCTGACGGGCCTTGTGCCGCTGTTTATCTACTTCGCTTCGGGCAAACTCTTTGTGCGCGGCATCGCTGCGGGTGCTGTGAAAGGCTAATCATGACAAACTCTATTGAAGTCAAAGACTTGACGCTGAATTTCGGGGCTGTTTCGGTTCTGAAAAACATGAACCTTGATGTGGCAGAAGGCGAATTTGTGGTGCTGCTGGGGCCTTCGGGCTGCGGTAAATCCACGCTGCTGAACTGCCTTGCGGGGCTTTTGGACATCACCGATGGGCAGATTTTCATCAAGGGCAAGAATGTCACTTGGGCCGAACCGTCCGATCGCGGCATTGGCATGGTGTTTCAATCCTATGCGCTTTATCCGCAGATGACGGTGCGCGGAAATATGTCCTTTGGTTTGAAAAATGCCAAAGTACCCAAGGACGAAATTGAGCGCCGCGTTGCCCGCGCCGCCGAGATTTTGCAGCTGGAACCGCTGCTAGATCGCAAACCTGCCGCCCTGTCGGGTGGGCAGCGCCAGCGCGTGGCCATTGGCCGCGCATTGGTGCGCGATGTGGATGTGTTCTTGTTTGACGAACCCTTGTCGAACCTTGACGCAAAACTGCGCAGCGAGTTGCGGGTGGAAATTAAGCGTCTGCATTCGCGGCTGAAAAACACCATGGTTTATGTCACGCATGACCAGATCGAAGCGCTGACATTGGCAGACCGCATTGCCGTGATGCGCGGCGGCATCATTCAGCAGCTTGCCGCGCCGCAGGAAATTTACAACCGCCCGTCCAACCTGTTTGTGGCGGGATTTATTGGCAGCCCGTCAATGAATTTTCTGCACGGGGCCACGGTGGATAATGGTAAGGCGTTTCAGTTTGGCGATACCAAGGTGGATTTGGCAGGCTATGAGGGCGGCGCAATTTTGGAACGATCCAAGGCAATTTTGGGCCTGCGCCCTGAACATTTGACCATTCAAGATCAGGCCGAGGCTGGCAAGACCATTCCCGCAACTGTGGAAATTGACGAGCCGATGGGCGCGGATAGTTTGGTTTGGTTGCTGGCGGGGGACACACAAATGTCTGTCCGTGTACCAGTTGAACGGCGGCTAGAGGCGGGCAAAAAGGTGCATCTGAAGGTGGATATCACCAAAGCCTCGATCTTTGACAAGGTCACCGAGCAGCGGGTCTAAGATGTTGAATTTGCACGGAATATGGGATTTGCGTGATGCCAATGGCAGCCACGCATGCACACTGGATTTGCCAGGTGATGGGATATCGGCCCTGCACAGCGCGGGGCTGATCCCAGACCCGTATTTCGGACGCAATGAATATGATCTGCGCTGGATTTGCGCCGCCGATTGGGTAGCGTCGCGTCAATTTCAGGCGGATAGCACTGATATGGTGCTGGTGGTTTCCATGCTGGACACGGTTGCGGAAATTGCAATCAACGGCACTGTTGTTCATGCGTCCGACAATATGTTTCGCAGCTATCGGATTGATGTCTCGCACGCCCTTCGCAAAGGGGCGAATGACATTGCCATCACCTTCCGTTCGCCGCAGATCGAGGCCGCAAAGCGGCAGGCGAGCCAGCCATATTTCGTGCCCTTTTCCGCAAACAATACACCCATTCATAATGGCAATATGCTGCGCAAACCGTCTTGCGATTTTGGATGGGATTGGAACATCGCGCTGGCGACATTCGGGCTGTATGGCGATTTGTTTTTGGAACCCGCCTGCGCAAACCGCATTGAAAGTCTGCTGATATCCCAATCCCATAGCGATGGGTTAGTCGAGGTTGCTGTTACGGCAACAGTGGCAGGGCAGGGGGAGGTTACCTTTACCCTATGCGGGCAAAGCGCGACGGCTGCCGTGCAAAATGGCCGCGCCCATGTGATTTTGCCCATCAAAAACCCCGAACTTTGGTGGCCAGCGGGGCAGGGGGCGCAGCCCTTGCATGACTTAACCGTCACGATGGGCGATCAAACTGAGACGCGCCGCATCGGTCTGCGCGATGCCAAACTGATTACCACCAAAGACGCGGATGGCCTTGGCTTTAAATTCGCGATCAATGGCCGCGATATTTTTGCCAAGGGTGCAAATTGGATTCCCGCGGATGCGCTGGCGGGGCGTATCACGGTTGAGGCCACGCGCGATTTGCTGCAATCGGCAGTGGATGCCAATATGAACATGATCCGCGTTTGGGGCGGCGGGCGGTATGAACCGACATGGTTCTATGATCTGTGCGACGAGATGGGCCTAATGGTCTGGCAAGATTTCATGTTTTCTTGCCATATCTACCCCGCCGATGATGCGTTTTTATCCGATGTCGCCGTGGAAGTGCGCGAGCAGGCCCTGCGGCTGCATCACCACGCATCCATGGTTTTGTGGTGCGGCGATAACGAACTTATTGGCGCGCTGACGTGGTTTCCTGAAACCCGCGCCAATCGCGACCGCTATTTGGTGGGCTATGACCGCCTGAACCGCACTGTAGAAGCGGCGCTGAAATCTGCCGTTCCCCATGCTGTGTGGTGGCCGTCATCTCCCAGCCCTGGCCCGATGGATTTTGGCGATGCGTGGCATGACGATTCCAAAGGCGATATGCATTTTTGGAGCGTGTGGCACGAGGGGCGCGATTTTGACCATTACCGCGATGTAAGCCCACGTTTTTGCAGCGAATTTGGATTTCAATCCTATCCGTCGATGGATGTGATCCGCCGCTTTGCAGATGCAAAAGATTTCAACATTGCCGCCCCCGTGATGGAAAGCCATCAGAAAAACGCGGGCGGCAATGCGCGCATTGCCGAAACCATGTTCCGCTATTTCCGCTTTCCTGGGGATTTTGAGAATTTCGTTTACCTGTCCCAAGTGCAGCAGGGGCTGGCGATAAAAACTGCCGTCACCCATTGGCGCAGCTTAAAGCCGCATTGCATGGGCACGCTGATTTGGCAGTTGAATGATACGTGGCCCGTCTGTTCGTGGTCATCGCTGGATCATGGTGGCGGCTGGAAACTTCTGCATCATATGGCGCGAGAGTTTTATGCGCCTATGTTTGTCTCTGCCGTGCCTGTGGGGGATACCATCGAACTGCGCGCCATCAATGATAATGCCGCGCTGGATTTGACCGTTTCCGCCGTGGCGGTGGATATGGCGGGCAAAACCCGCGATTTGGCAAAGGCCACGGTGCATGTGGCGGGAGATGCTGTCTGCGCGCTGACCATTCCAAAGGCTGATCTGCGCGCGGGCGAGATGCTGGCCTATGTGTGGCTATCAGGATCGCATCGGTTGGGGGGCGACCATTTCGCGCCGCAGCCGTATAAATCCTACGATCTGCTGCCCGCTGGGCTGACGCAAAAAATCACCCCCAAAGGCGCGGCGTTTGAAATTGAGATCACGGCGCAAAACCTTGCGCTGTTTGTATCGGTGGAATCCGATGTGGCGGGGCGCCTTTCGCATAATGCCGTCACGCTGTTTCCCGGCCACAGTGCAACAATCACCTTTACCCCCGCCTCGGCAGGGGCTGCCCCGCGCTTTACCCTGCGCGATTTACACTCTGCCACTTATGGCTAACCCCAAGGATTTATGATGTTTTCTTATCAACTTTACTCGTCCCGCAATTATCCGCCTTTGGGCGATACGCTGCAAATGCTGGCCGATTTGGGCTATGACGGGGCCGAAGGCTTTGGCGGGCTTTATGCCGATAAGGCCACTTTGGCGGAACTCGCCGCAGGGCTAAAGGCCACGGGGCTGAAAATGCATTCGGGGCATTTCGGGCTGGATCAGGTGGAACAAACCCCAGATTGGGCGATTGAAGTGGCCAAAACGCTGGGCATGGCCCAAGTGATCGTTCCATGGATTCACCCCGATCTGCGCCCAACCGATGCGGCAGGTTGGCGCGCGCTTGGCGCGCGGCTGCAAAAGGCAGGCGCGCCTGTGGTGGCGGCAGGGCTGAAATTTGGCTGGCACAACCATGATTTTGAATTTGTGGCCCTGCCCGATGGCACCATCCCCCAAACTGCCCTGTTTGAAGGCGGGCCAGATTTGGCGTGGGAGATGGACGTGGCATGGGTGGTGCGCGGCGGGGCAGACCCACTGGCATGGATCGATGCGCATAAGCACCGCATCATCGCCGCCCATGTCAAAGACATTGCGCCCGCTGGCCAAAACGCTGATGAAGACGGCTGGGCCGATGTGGGCCATGGCACGGTGGCATGGGCGCAGATCATGTCTGCCCTGCGCGCCATTGGCGTTGAAAACTTTGTGATGGAACATGACAACCCATCCGATCACGCCCGATTTGCCCGCCGCGCGCTGGCATCGGCTAAGACATTTTAAGGAGCGAATTATGGAAATGGGTATCGGCATTATCGGCTGCGGCAATATCAGTTCGGCGTATCTGCGCCTTGCGCCGCTGTTTAAGGGGCTGAATGTGCGCGGGGTTGCGGATGTTAATATGGAGGTGGCCGAAAATCAGGCCGCCGCCTTTAACACAACCGCCTATTCGGTGGATGATCTGCTGGCGCGCAGCGATATTGATGTGGTCATCAACCTAACCATCCCCGCCGTGCATTTTGAAGTGACACGCAATATTTTGCGCGCGGGCAAACATGCCTATTCGGAAAAGCCGCTGGTGCTGACGCTGGCGGAAGGCGAAGAATTGCGCGCGCTGGCAGCGGCAAAAGGCCTGCGCGTGGGCTGCGCGCCTGATACGTTCCTTGGCGCTGCGCATCAACAGGCGCGCGATTTGATTGACAGCGGCAAGCTGGGCCAAATCACCACGGGCAACGCTGCCATTCAGGCCCATGGCCCCGAAAGCTGGCACCCAAACCCTGCGTTTTTCTATCTGCCAGGTGCGGGGCCGATTATGGACATGGGCCCCTATTATATTGCCAACCTGATCAACCTGCTTGGCCCCGTGGCCCGTGTGGGCGCGCTGACATCGTCTGCCAGCCAAACCCGCACCATTGGGTCGGGCGATTTGGCGGGGCAAACTGTGCCCGTCAAAACCCCGTCGAACATTCAGGCCTTGATGGAGTTTCAGTCTGGCGCGACGATTTCATTCTCGGCCAGTTGGGATGTGTGGCACCATAAGCGCAACCATTTCGAGCTTTATGGCACCGAGGGCACGCTTTATGTGCCTGATCCGAACTTTTTCGGCGGGGCGTTGCAAATGGCGGGGATGGACGGCGAAGTGCACGATGTTACCGCGTGGGAGCATCCCTTTGGCGTGATCAACGATGTCAGCCACCAAGGCGCGCCTTTGGCCAATTATCGCACCGCAGGGCTGGCCGATATGGTGGCCGCCATTGCCGAAGGGCGCGACACGCGTTGCAGCCTAGAGCGCACCTTGCACGGGGTGGATGTGATGACCTCGATCCTGAAATCGGGTGAGACGGGGCAGTTCATCACCCTGTCCACCACCTGCACAAGGCCCGAGGCATTGGGGCCAGAGGCTGCCCGCGCGCTGCTGCGCTAGGGCGGTTTCACTCAATAAGGCTGGTGGTCCTCCCTAGGCACAGTCTTACCCGCAGGGCGCGCATCCCCCCGGTTGCGCGCCCTGCTTCCAAGTTTGGAGCGAGGCTATGATCGAAAATCCCATATTGCGCGGCTTTAACCCTGATCCCAGCATGTGCCGCGTGGGGGATACCTATTACATCGCCACGTCTACCTTTGAATGGTATCCGGGCGTGCAAATTCACGCATCTGAAGATTTGGCGAACTGGCGGCTGGCATCGCGGCCACTGGCGCGCGCGGGCCTTTTGGATATGCGCGGCAATCCTGATAGCTGCGGTGTTTGGGCACCCTGCCTGTCTTATGCGGATGGTTTGTTTTGGCTGGTTTATACCGATGTCAAACGCCTGTCGGGCGATTTCAAGGATGCGCATAACTACATCACCACCGCGCCCAGTATTGCGGGGCCATGGTCTGACCCGATTTATGTAAACTCATCTGGCTTTGATCCCAGCCTGTTTCATGATGCGGATGGGCGCAAATGGTTTGTGAACATGCGCTGGAATCACGGCCCCAAGGGCAGCGGGATGAACCCCGCCAATGACCGTTTTGACGGGATTGAATTGCAAGAATGGAGCCCAGAAAAGGGCCTGATTGGGCCTGTTTTTGATATTTTTGCAGGCAGCGATTTGGGCCTGACCGAAGCGCCGCATCTGTTCAAACGGGGCGATTATTACTATCTGACCACGGCCGAAGGTGGCACGGGGTATGACCACGCAGTGACGATGGCGCGGTCAAAATCCATCACGGGGCCGTATGAAATGCACCCAGATCAGCATCTGATGACGGCCCGCTTTACCCCCGATCACCCGCTGCAACGCACAGGTCATGGTCAATATGTCGAAGGGCCCGATGGCGCGGGTTATCATACCTTTTTGTGCGGCCGCCCCCAGCGCGGCCCGCGCGGCGCGTTTTGCACCACAGGGCGCGAGACCGGGATCGCGCGCGTCGAATGGCGCGGCGATGATTGGCTGTATCTGACACCTTGCGCCCATACGGGCAATGGTCTGGCCCCGCCGTCCATTTTCAAAGTGGCACCTGCGCGCGCGCCCGACGTGCCACTGACCTATGATTTTACCACCGCCGCGCAATTGCCCGATGATTTTCAATGGCTGCGCACGCCCCACCCTGAACGGTTGTTCACATTGGGGCAGGGGGCGTTGCGGCTGATGGGGCGCGAAAGCATTGGGTCGTGGTTTGAACAATCGCTGATTGCGCGGCGGCAGGAAGAGGCGAATATCGATGCCGGGGCCACCTTGCACGCCGCCCCGCCAAATTTTCAACGCGCAGCGGGTTTGGTGCATTACTACAACCGCCACAAATTTCACGCAGCGTGGGTCACGCGCGATGCAAAGGGCGCGCTTGTGCTGCAACAAGTGTCCTGCGCGGGCGATGTGACCGAAGCGCTGAGTTTTGGCGCAAGCGTTGCCATTGCCGACGGCCCAATCACCATCAGCGCGCAGGTGCGCGGCGCTGATTTGCAATTTTTTTGGCAGCAATCAGGCGCGCAGGCGGCTTTCG
>CAXNEP010000090.1:0-8075 GCA_964200865.1 Cypionkella sp.
GCACCCTGCCCCGCCGCAACCAGCCCAATTTGCGCCAAACGCCGCGCCAGAACGGGCGGCGCGGTGACATGCTGGGCAATGGGCTCCACCCCCGCAGGCAGGCGCGGCGCATCAATCAAATCGGGCAAGCGCGCCCAGCCCGTCTGCCCGCCCGCCGCAATTTCAGGGCTGCGCAGATCATCGGCCAGCGCCGCGCCGAGCGCCAGCTCGTAGCCCGCCGCCACGGTCAACATATCCAAAAGCTGCCCGCCCGTGCCTGCATCGCGTTCGACCAGCTTGGTCAATGCGGCCACCTCGGCGCGCAGGGCGGCCGCCTCGCCCTCAGCCTCAGATTTCGCGGCCCGCGCCAGCGCCTCGTCCGTTTGCGCCGCCGCACGCGCGGCCTCGGCGGCCAGCAGCGTGGCCTCGGCCGTCTCGACCAAAGCCGCCGCCTCCGCTTGCGCGGTTTGCGCGGCGGCAAAGGCCGCGCTGGCCTTGGCCAAAGCGCCCTCGGCCAGCGTGGCCGCCTCGCGCGCCCGCGCCGCCTCTGCCTCGGCCCGCTCCACCCGCGCGCGGCCATCGGCGGCAAGGCGCTGCGCCGATTGATGGCGTGCGGCAAGGCGGGCGGCATCCTCGGTCGCCTCGGCCAGACGCGCCTCGATTTGGGTCAAATGCGCCGATGCTTCGCGTGCTGCCTCGGCGGTCTCACTCAGCCGCGCCTCGTGCCCCTCATGGGCGCGGGTCAGTTGGGCAATTTCCCACTCTAGCCGCGCAATCGTCTCGCCCGCATCGCGGTTCAGCCCCGCCTCGCGCTCGCTATCGCGGGTCAGTTCCACAATGCGCGCGCGCAGGCCTTCGATCATCTCGCGCGCGCGGGTCTCTTGCTCGGCAAGCTGGCCCTGCTGCAAGGTGATGCGCTGCAAAATCGCCGCCGCAATCGCCTCTTCCTCGCGCAGGGGGGGCAGCACATCTTCTGCCGCCTCGCGCGCGCGGCCCGCCGCCCGCGCGGCAGCTTCCGCTTGCGATGCCTCTACCGTGCGCGCGCGCATCAGCGTTTCGGCCTCGGTCCGCGCCAAATCCGCCTCGCGCCAACGGCGGAACAAAAGCTGGCCCTCGTTGCGGCGCAGCTCTTCCGCAATCTCGCGGTACCGCGCGGCCTGCTTGGCTTGGCGCTGTAATACCGAAAGCTGCTGGGCTAGGTTTTCCAGCACATCATCCACGCGGGTCAGGTTCTGCTCGGCGCCTTGCAGTTTCAACTCGGCCTCGTGACGGCGCGCATACAGCCCAGAAATCCCCGCCGCCTCTTCCAATATCCGCCGCCGCGCCTTGGGCTTGGCGTTGATCAACTCGGAAATCTGCCCCTGCCGCACCAGTGCAGGGCTGTGCGATCCTGTGCTGGCATCGGCAAACAGCAATTGCACATCGCGCGCGCGCAGCTCCTTGGCGTTCAGCTTATAGGCGCTGCCAGCATCCCGCGTGATCCGCCGTGTAATTTCCACCACATCGGCATCGTTAAACCCCGCAGGGGCCAGCCGATCTGAATTGTCCAGCACCAAGGATACTTCGGCAAAATGACGCGCGCCGCGCGACGCCGCACCGTTGAAAATCACATCCTCCATCCCCGCCCCGCGCATCGCGCTCGCGCGGTTCTCGCCCATCACCCAGCGCAACGCTTCAAGAAGGTTCGACTTGCCGCAACCATTGGGCCCCACAACCCCTGTCAGCCCATCATGGATCACCAAATCCGTGGGGTCGACAAAGCTTTTGAAACCATTCAGGCGCAGTTTGGTAAATCGCAAAGGGATACCTTGGGGTTGAGAGGTTTGATTCTTTACCCCCCATCATCCCCCGCACCCCCCCACGAGTCAACGCCGCCCCACCTGATATAGCTAATGGGTCGGGGTTATCCCCAAGATGTTGGGGCTAGGCAGCCTGTCGCACAGACATGGCTCAATTGCAAAGCCGTTGCAGCTCTTGCCAAACGCTGTCAGAAATTGTGCTCCGCCAAACCGTCCGTGCCATGCGCCGCCAATTCACATCCTGCCTAATCTTAGCGAAAACTTGGTGACCGTGGGTGTCCCCGTGCAAAGCCAAGAAATCCTCAAGCGGCCCAGCGCCAAGATACCCAATAAGGTCGTCGCCCGCGTCAAGCACCAAGATTCTGTCTATTTGGTCTACGAACAAAGCGGGGGCTAGGCGCGTAAGTTCTTCTAACGCGTCAAATGCCCAGAAACACTCCTCATATTCAGAAGTTCCTTCCTCCGAAGAAAAGAGCTTAACATATGCAATAGCAATCTCGTCCGAACGGTCCAAGTCCAACGGCCTCTCCAATTAGCATCTACCCGCTTCCTTGCTCTACAAATATCCACAGGGGGGTTAGCGAAGCGAGGGGGCGCGTGCGCCCCCTATAATCTGCCGCGCCACCACATGCGACCAAGATAAAAGATGGCAACGACAAGCAAGACCACCAAAATCGCCGCAGCGCCCGACATCCACCGCGACAGGATCTCTAATGCCAACCCAATCGGAATTCCCCAAATCAGGTGTAGCCAAAACTCCTTGATCTGCCGCCAGACCCATTGGACAACGCGCCTTAAGTCATCCATTCAAACCCCCAAGCAGTTTTGCCAATCAAGACGCGCAAGTCTTTAGGATGCTGAAAATACGCGCCTCTCCCCGCTTCCTAACTCCCCAAATACCTTGGGGGTGAGCGAAGCGAGGGGGCAAAGCCCCCTTCTGTGACAGAAACCTAAATGCTTGGCTCTCAGAGTCCAACAGTTAAACCGAACTACTCTTCAAGAGTCGGCGCGATTTTGGCAACGGCCAGCAATCCGACCTCGCCACTGTGAAAAACATGCGGAATGCATTTTGCGATGGTATGCGGCACGAATTCCCAGATTTCATCTTCTGGGTCGTAGTCTGGTGTTGGCAGTATTTCATATCTATCGCCGCCCAGATGCAGTGCTGTGGTTGGCCGAAAGACGACTGTCCCTTCGCCCATTAGCTGAACGAATATAGACCAAATTTCTAAAGGTTCGGCTGGCATATCGCGCCCCCTTTTTACGCCAACTGCCCCGCAAAGGCCGCAATCACCGCCGCATAAACATCCCGCTTAAACGGCACGATGCTGGCCAGCATTTCGTCCGCCCCTATCCATTTCCACGCAGAAAATTCAGGGTGATCTGTGGCGATATTCACCTGCGCATCCGCCCCCAGATACCGCATCAACACCCATTTCTGCCGCTGGCCGCGATATTTGCCGCCCCAGACTTTGCCCAGCAATTCGGGCGGCAGATCGTAATGCAGCCAGCCGCCTGTTTTGCCCAAAATCTGCACCAAATCGGCAGTAATGCCCGTTTCTTCCCAAAGTTCGCGCAAGGCGGCATCGCGCGGCTTTTCGCCGCGATCAATGCCGCCTTGGGGCATTTGCCATGCG
Organism: Cypionkella sp.; assembly: GCA_964200865.1. Classification (GTDB taxonomy): domain Bacteria; phylum Pseudomonadota; class Alphaproteobacteria; order Rhodobacterales; family Rhodobacteraceae; genus Cypionkella. The sequence goes on from CAXNEP010000090.1 coordinate 3,416, forward strand.
CCGCTGGTGCTGTCTTTGCGCTGGCCTGCAAAAATCAGCCCAGCCTCATTGATCAAACACACCCCCACACAGGGGCGGTAGGGCAACGGCTTCATCGCGCCCTACTCCTGCGGGGCCACGGCGTTTAGGCCGCGCAGAATGTCCACCGCATAGGCCAGCTGGTAATCCTCATCGCGCAGCTTGGCGGCCTCTTCGGTGCGGGCGCGTTCCTCTTCCAGCAGCTTAATCTCGTCTTCCGACATCGAATCATTGCTGATCGCGCCGCGCAAATCGGCCTCAGACCGCTGCTGATCCGCCTCCTCTGCCGCCTGCGCCTCGACCCCTTCCACCGCTGGGTCAACGGCGGGTTGGTTCACCACAATATCAGGCATCACGCCCAGCGATTGGATCGATCGCCCCGATGGCGTGTAATAGCGGGCCGTGGTCAGGCGCATTTGCCCGCCATCTTTCAGCGGCACAAGTGTTTGCACCGACCCTTTGCCAAAGCTTTTCGTGCCAACCACAATGGCGCGGCGGTGATCTTGCAGCGCGCCTGCCACAATTTCCGATGCGCTGGCAGACCCGCCATTGATCAGCACCACCATCGGCTTGCCCATGGCCAAATCGCCGGGGGTGGCATTTTCGCGCGTGCTGTCTGCCGCCTCGCGGCCACGGGTGGACACAATCTCGCCCTTGTCCAAAAACGCATCTGACACAAGGATCGATTGCTTTAAAAGCCCACCCGGATTGTTGCGCAGGTCAATGACAAAACCCGTCACCTTGTCCATCCCGCCAATCTCTTCGACAGATTTGGCAAGTTCGGCTTCTAGCCCCGAATAGGTTTGATCGCTGAACGTGGTGATGCGCAGCACCGCCACATTGCCCACAACACGGCTGCGCACGGCGGTGATCTTGATGGTTTCGCGCGTCAGCGTGACATCAAAGGGTTCGGCAACATCTTCGCGCACCACGGTGATGACAATATCCGTGCCCACTTCGCCGCGCATTTTGTCCACCGCCTCGTCCAGCGTGATGCCCTGCACCGACTCGCCGTCCACATGGGTGATGAAATCGCCCGCCAAAATCCCTGCCTTGGCGGCTGGCGTGCCATCCATCGGCGAGATCACTTTGACAAAGCCTTCTTCCTGCGTCACCTCGATGCCAAGGCCGCCAAATTCGCCCCGCGTTTGCGTGTTCATATCGGCGGCATCTTCGGCATTCAGATAGCTGGAATGCGGGTCAAGCGAGGTGAGCATCCCGTTGATCGCCGCTTCGATCAGCTTTTTGCTGTCAACCTCTTCTACATATTGCCCGCGAATGCGTTCGAATATATCGCCGAACAGATCCAACTGTTCAAACAGGTTAGATTCGGGCGCGGCCTCTTGCGCCATCAGGGGGCCTGCCATTTGGCTTGCGGCCAGCGCCCCTGCCAAAGTGCCACCCAAAGCCGCCATCACTAATTTTCTCATCGCCGTCCTCATCCTATTGCCGATTGGGGCGCTTTGGTTCTGTCTACAGCCCTTGCGCCGTGGCTGCAAACCAATCTGTTGGATCGATCACTTCTGCGCCATCGCGCAGTTCGATATAGAGTGTCTCCGTCTCGCGCGCGGAACTTGTTTGCGCATCGCCGCTTTGTTTGGCTGGGGCCAGCAGATCGGCAGTGTCATTGACAGCCCCCCCCATCAGGCCCAAGGCCGCCCCCTTGGCCACAACTTCGCCCACTTCACCAAACACATCACGTAGCCCAGCCAGCACCAAAAGATAGCCATCCCCCGGCTCGATGATCATCACGTTTCCGTAATCCAAAAGCGGGCCGCGATAGCGGATTGTCGCGGCCCATGGCGCGGTGACCAAGGCGGCAGGGCGCGTGGCAATGGTCAGGCCAGGGCGGCCCACACCGCGCGCATCCAATTCGCCGGGCCGCAGCAGCACCGTGCCAAGGCTGGGCAAGTCCAGCGTGCCCTTGGCGCTGGCAAAACCCGCAGTGGCGGCAGGGTCTAGTGCAAGGCCTGCGGCAAAGGCATCCAGCGTATCGGCGCTTTCCAAAAGCGCGCGCAGCGTGTCTGGGTCTTCGGTAAAGCGGCGCGGCAAATCGGTGCGGTCGGCAATGGCGGCGGCAAGATTTGATCGCGCCTGCTGCGCGGCATCCAGCCCCCGCGTCAGCGTTTGCCCCGCTTGGCGCTGCACAATGCGCAAATCAGCCAGTTCTTGCAACTGCGCGCGCAGCGCCTCGGCCTCAACCTGCAAGGCGGGGGTCACTTCGGCCAGCATCATGCCCGCGCGCACCGAACCAATAGGGCCCGTGGGATGCAGCAGCAAAATCGGGGCAGGTTCAGCCTCGATCCGCGAGAGAACACCCAAAAGCTGGGCGATCTTGTCGCGCTGCGCCTCAAATGCGGCGGTCAGTTCGCCTTCGCGCTGCTCGCTTTGGCGCAAGGCCTCGCGCAGGGCGGCAAGCCCCGCCTCATAGGCGCGGATGGTCTGGGTCAGCGCGGTGATTTGATCTTTGCCGCCCTTTGCCGCGCCCAGCGCATCGACGGCGGCGGCCAGATCACCCGCCGCCTTGGCGGCATCTTCGGCCACGCTGGCCAGCAGAGGCGCAGGCAGGATAAGCGCTGCGCAAAACACAATGGCGCGCGCCAGCTTCATGGGGCGATCAGGCTTTCGCCCGTCATTTCAGGCGGCAAAGGCAGGCCCATCAGCGCCAGCACAGTGGGGGCCAAATCGGCCAGCCGCCCCCCTGCCCGCAGCTTTGCCCCCGCAGGCCCGCCCACCAGAATAACAGGCACGGGGTTGGTGGTATGGGCGGTGTGCGGCGCGCCTGTGATCGGGTCTACCATCATCTCGCAATTGCCATGATCGGCGGTGACAATCATCGCCCCGCCCACACCCTCCAATGCTGCCAGCGCGCGGCCCAGCCCTATATCCACCGCCTCACACGCCTTAATCGCGGCAGGCAAGCTGCCCGTATGGCCCACCATATCGGGGTTGGCAAAATTGACGACAATCAGATCATAACGCGCCTCGATAGCTGCCACCAAATGGTCTGCCACTTCGCCCGCGCTCATTTCTGGCTGCAAATCGTAAGTGGCCACTTTAGGCGATTTTGGCATGGCGCGGTCTTCGCCCTCAAACGGTACCTCGCGCCCACCGTTTAGGAAAAACGTCACATGCGGGTATTTTTCGGTTTCGGCCAGTCGGAACTGGCGCAGGCCCTGCGCGGCCACCCATTCACCCAGCGAATTGCGAATATCGCGCTTTGGAAAGGCGGTGGAAAGGTACGCATTATGCGCGCTGGAATATTCCACCATGCCAAGGCAGGCCGCCCATGCGGGGCGCGTACCTGCATCAAAATCTTTAAACGCAGGATCGGCCAGCGCCGCCATAATCTCGCGCGCGCGATCAGACCTGAAATTCAGGCAGAACAAACCATCGCCGTCCTTTGCACCAGCATAGCCTGCAATAACCGTGGGGGCCAAAAATTCATCCGTCTCGCCCTTAGCATAGCTGGCGTCAATCGCAGCCCTTGGGCTGACGGCAGCCTCGCCCTGCGCCGCAACAATCGCATGATGCGCCCGCGCCACGCGGTCCCAGCGGTTGTCACGGTCCAGCGCCCAATAGCGGCCAATCACCGTGGCCACCGATGCCCCCACTGGCAGGCTATCGGTTAGCGTTTGCATAAACCCGATGGCCGAAGATGGCGGCACATCGCGCCCATCGGTAATGGCATGGATCACCACATCCAGCCCCATATCCACCAGCGCCCGCGCCGTGGCGATCATATGGCTGATATGGCCATGCACCCCGCCGTTCGACACAACCCCCATCAAATGCGCCCGCCCACGCTTGGCCTTTACCGCCGCAGCAAAGGCCAGCAGTTCGCCGTTTTGGGCAAAGCTGCCGTCTTCAATCGCCAAATCAATCGCGCCCAAATCCATCGCCACCACGCGGCCAGCGCCAATATTGGTATGGCCCACTTCGGAATTGCCCATCTGCCCGCGCGGCAAGCCCACATCGGGGCCAAAGGTGGTTAGTGTGCTGTGCGGGCAGGTGTCCCACAGGCGGTTGAAATGGGGCACATTGGCCTGCGCGGGGGCGGATGTTTTGGGATCAGGCCCAATGCCCCAGCCATCCAAAATGCACAAAACAACGGGTTTGGGGTGGGATGCGTCGGGTGCCATGATCTGCCTCTTTTGCTTTGCGCCCTTCTACCCCTTTGACGGCCCCCGCGCAATTGCCCCGCTCAACCCCAGCCCACACTCAACTGACGCGCCCGTTCAACTGAGGATTGCTGACATGCTTGACAGACTGCTTTGGGCGCAGATGCCATGCGGGGGCGGTGCGCCTGTTTTGGCCCATAAACCTGTCCCGCTTTGGGGGAACTATGCGCATTCATGCACTGCTATGTGTCGCCGCCAGTTTTAGTGTAACCGCCGCCACCACCGCCCATGCCGAAGACTTACTTTTGGCGGCTAACCCAGACAGTATCGCCGCACTGCTGCAAGAGGCGGGGTTGCAAGCTAAGATAGACAAAGATCAACTTGGCCATCCAATTATCTTTTCAGCAGCCTCTGGCGCAAAATTCGACCTGCTATTCAATGATTGCACCCAAGGCAAAGATTGCACCTCTGTGCAGTTCAGCGCCTGTTTTGATATGCCTGACGGCGTGGAAATGGCCATC